>NZ_JBHMIP010000033.1:0-66288 GCF_048060245.1 Micromonospora sp. LOL_014 | reverse complement strand
CAGGGTGCGCAGGGTTTCCAGGGTGCGCAGGGTGCTGATGGTGCCCAAGGTGCTCAAGGTGCGCAGGGCGCTCAAGGTGCGCAGGGCGTGCAGGGTTTCCAGGGTGCTGATGGTGCGCAGGGTGCGCAGGGTGCGCAGGGCGTGCAGGGCGTGCAGGGCGTGCAGGGCGTGCAGGGTGCGCAGGGCGTGCAGGGCGTGCAGGGTGCGCAGGGTGCGCAGGGTGCGCAGGGCGTGCAGGGCGTGCAGGGTGCGCAGGGTTTCCAGGGTGCTGATGGTGCGCAGGGTGCGCAGGGTGCTGATGGTGCCCAAGGTGCGCAGGGTGCGCAGGGTGCGCAGGGCGTGCAGGGCGTGCAGGGTGCTGATGGTGCCCAAGGTGCGCAGGGCGTGCAGGGCGTGCAGGGCGTGCAGGGCGTGCAGGGCGTGCAGGGCGTGCAGGGTTTCCAGGGTGCGCAGGGTGCTCAGGGTGCTCAGGGTGCGCAGGGTGCTGATGGTGCCCAAGGTGCGCAGGGCGCGCAGGGTGCGCAGGGTGCGCAGGGTGCGCAGGGTGCGCAGGGTGCGCAAGGCTTCCAGGGTGCTGATGGTGCGCAGGGCGTGCAAGGGGCGCAAGGCTTCCAGGGTGCTGATGGTGCGCAGGGTGCTCAGGGTGCGCAGGGCGCGCAGGGCGTGCAAGGGGCGCAGGGCGCGCAAGGTGCTGATGGTGCGCAGGGCGCGCAAGGAGTGCAGGGAGCGCAAGGTGCTGATGGTGCGCAGGGCGTGCAAGGAGCGCAGGGCTTCCAAGGCGTGCAGGGTCCCCAGGGGCCACAAGGTGCGCAGGGTGCAGGTTTCCCAGATCTCTACGTCAACTCGGCTTCCGCTGGCGGGTCAGGGTTCCTGGAAGTGCAGTGCGATGCGGGGGACGTCGCTACCGGTGGCGGTTTCCAATCTCAGGGAAGCCCCGACACATCGCGGCCCATCCCCGTTGCCGGTGAGCCGACTGGTTGGCAAGCCGAGTTTGGTGGAACTGGCGGAACGGTCTATGTCGTCTGTGCAGACATTGCGTGAACTGAAGGTCGACGAACGAGAGTGTTCGGTGTTGGGTATCTTATATTAGGAGTGACGGAAAATGAAAATGCGAACGATGTTCGGATCGCTGGCGTGCGGTGCGGTGCTACTAGCTGGGGTTCCAGCCTGTACTGCCGACGGAGAGGTGCAGGGTCCGGACACCAAAAATGCCGGAGCCGTGAGTGAAGACCTCGTCGCCCTGGTGCGGAAAGGTGTCGACGAAGGCCAGTCGGGAGATATTGAGAAGGCTAAGGAGACTTTCGAGCAAGTACTGGCTCTCGACGAGAACAACGTGCTGGCCTGGTACAACCTCGGCTACATCGCGCAGTCACGGGACAAGATTGCGCAGGCCATCGAAAGCTATGACCGGGCATTGGAGGCTGACCCCTCCTACAAACCTGCCCTGTTCAACAAGGCCATCGCGCTCGAAAGCCGTGACAAGACGGCGTCAATCAGTCTGTATCGCCAAATCGTCGACCTTGATGATGAGGCGTCGACCGCGTACCTGCGACTCGGTTTTCTGTTGGTGGATGAGGGCGGTGAGGCCGAGGCGCGTACGGCGTTCGAGAAGGCGGTGCGGCTCGACGGGGCGCTGCTGGAGAGTGTTCCCGAAGAGTATCGAAACGATGTCGATGATGACTCGGATCAGTGAGTGGTTAGGGGCATGAAAAAGCCAGCTGTGACGGTCTTCACCGGAAGTAATCGTACCAAGTTCTTGGATGAGTGTCACCAGTCGCTTCAGGGGCAGACGTTCGACGACTGGGAGTGGGTCATCGTTCTGAATCAGGGGAACCGCTGGCGGCCTGAGATGCCAGATCGGCGGATCCGCCTGGTGGTGCAGGACGAAGTGTCCGGCGTAGGTGCGGTCAAGAAGCGGGCCTGTGCGGAGGCGTCGGGCGACATACTCGTCGAGTTGGATCACGACGATCTTCTCGCTAGCGACTGCCTTGCAAAGGTGGTCAATGCCTTCGATGAGAATCCGGAAGTCGGCCTGGTCTACAGCGACACAGCTCAGATCGCTGAGGATGGCAGTCGTGACGGCAGTCGCTTTTCTGCCGATCATGGTTGGCGATATAGGGATGTTCGGGTCGATGGGCGCGAGGTGCTGGCCTGCACGTCACTGCCGCCGACGCCGCACAACGTCAGCTACATCTGGTACGCGCCGAACCATGTGCGCGCGTTCCGCCGTGACATCTACGAGAAGTCTGGCGGATACGACGAGTCGCTTGACGTTGCCGACGATGCAGACCTCATGTGTCGCATGTATCAGCTTGCGGACTTCCATCACATCCCGGAGTGTCTCTACCTGCAACGGATGCATCCGGGCAACACCCAGCGTGTGCCGGAGATCAACGCCCGGATTCAGCAGCGGACGGTGGAAGTCTATGACCGGAATGTGCAGCTGAACGCGCTGGCATGGGCCAAACGGCAGGGCCTGCTCGCGCTCGACCTGGGGGCAGCGCACAACAAGGTCGAAGGCTATCAAGGGGTCGATGTCCATGCCGGACCCGAGGTGGACATGGTTTGTGACATCACCAAGGGTCTGGATCTGCCGGACAGCAGCGTCGGAGTGATCCGGGCGAGCGACTTTCTGGAGCACATCCCGGACAAGATCGCGTTGTTCAACGAGCTGTACCGCTTGTTGGCGCCCGGCGGGATGCTGTTGTCGTTGACGCCGAGCAGCGACGGCCGGGGAGCGTTCCAGGACCCGACGCATGTGGCCTTCTACAACGAGAACTCGTTCTGGTACTTCACGGACCGGCAGTACGCCAAGTACGTACCGGAGATCACGTGCCGATTCCAGGTGTCGAGGTTGGTCACCTACTTCCCGACCGACTGGCACCGCGCGCATCACATCCCGTACGTGGCGGCCAATCTGATCGCGGTCAAGGACGAGGTGCGCAACGGGGGGCTGTTGGCGGTCTGACGTGGCGGTTGCCGGAGTAGCGGGCGCCCTGCCCAAGGAGGCGGCCGAGGGACCCTGGACACAAGCTAACGCGGAAGGAACTGGCTCGGCTGGCCGGTCCACGACACGTGCAGGGCTTCGCGGGCGCGGGTGCAGGCGACGAACAGTACGCAGCGTTCCCGTAGCACGTCGCTGTCGTGCTGGATGCGATCCACCTCCGCAGGGGTGACGTTGCGGGCGTAGGGCACCGCCGATGCGGTCACCCCGAGCACCGCGACGCAGCGGAACTCCAGCCCCTTCATCGCATGCATGGTCGCCAGCCGGACCCCGTCGACGTCGGCAGCCGGCTGCTCCTTGACCAGTACGGTCGGGACACCGGCCTCGGTCAACGCGGACTGCACCGGGTCCAGCCTGGCCTTGAATCGTGTGCAGACCGCGATCTCGGCCGGCCGTACGCCCCGGTCCAGCCATTCGCGTACCCGTTGCACCAGGGCCGCCACCTCGGCCGGCTCGTCCGGCTGCCCGGCGACCGCCGGCTGCCGGCCCCGCAGCAGCGACCGGTAGCCGGTCAGGTTGTCCCGACCGTCCCCGTCGAGGCCTTCGACGCCGGTGCCGTCGAGCAGCCCGGTCGACCAGGTGAGGATCTCCGCCGTACTGCGGTAGTTGATGCGCAGCCGGAAGCTGCGCCCGGCGGTACGGATCCCGAGCGCGGCCAGTGACACCTTCGCGTCGTAGATCCGTTGGTGCGGATCCCCGGTGAGGAAGATGTCGTCCGGGCCGGCGGGTACCGCCGCCCGCAGCACCCGCCACTGCGCCGGGTGCAGGTCCTGCGCCTCGTCGACCACCACGTGGTGGAACCGGAGCGACGGATCGTCGGCGTCGGCGAGTAGCCGCGCCGCGTCGGCGCACAGCTGTAGGTGGGTGGTGGCACCAGTGGCGGCCAGGTCGGCCCGCAGCGTTTGCACCGCCCGCCAAATCTGCTCCCGCTGCCGCGGCCCGAGCATCGAACCGCGGCCGCGCCGGGTCACCCGCAGGTAGCCGGCCAGGTCGTCGATCTGGTGGCCGAGGATCACGTGCCGGAACTCCTGGGCCAGGAACTGCTCGGTCCACGGCAACTTGTGCCGGTCGACGATCCGCCGCCAGACCTGGCTTTCGGGCACGTCGCCGAGCAGCGACGGCACCCGGCCGGTCAACGTCTGAACGGCACGCCTGGCGAAGGCGTTGACCGTGGTGACCTCCACCCGGGACAGTGCTGCCTCGTCGTCGCCGAGCAGCTGCGCCAACTGCTCCCGTAGGGTCGCCGCCAACGCCGTCGTGTACGTGGTGAGCAGCACCCGGTGGTCGGCGGAGCGGGTCAGCAGATGCTTGACCCGGTGCAGCGCCACCACCGTTTTACCGGTGCCGGGTCCGCCGGTCACCTGCGTGGGGCCACCGTACGCGGTCCGGTAGGCGACCCGCCGCTGCGACGGGTGCAGGAAGATCCGCCAGGCGGCGAACGGCTTGTTCAGGATCTCGGCGAGTTCGGCTGGCCCACTGACCAGGGTGATCCGGCTGCGGGTGTTGGCGATCGCCAGCTCCAGGCTGTCGGTGGGTTGGCTGTCGGCGTCGGCTGGGCGGCGTTCGGCGACGATGTCGCGGTACACGTCGTCCGGGGTGAACCCTTCGGCGAGGTACTGCAGCACCTCGAACTGGTCCTCCGGCAGCAGCGTGCCGAACGCCTCCAACTGTGCCTTGTCGACGATGGTGCGGGCGGCCCGCAGCACCTGGTCGTCGATGCCGAGCTGCCGCAACGTCTTGTCCGGGTGCGCGGCGAACAGTAGTGTCGGCGCGCCCGCCGCCGCCTGTTCCAGTGCCGGGGTCAGCTGCTCGATCGCGACGACGTTGCGGACCTCCAGCCCCCGGGTGGCGGTGTTGACCGTGTAGAGCCGTTTCGCCGCCCAGTCGTACGCGGCGTCGTGCGCAACGACGTTGGTCAGCAGGAACGTGTCGCTGCCGTCGTCAGGCGCCAGGACCACCCCGCGCCAGAAGTCGGTGATCCGAATGGTCCGCATCCGGGCGTCCCGCGAGTTGTGCACCGACTCCAGGTGCAGCCCCTTGTCGGCGTGCAGCTCGGCGATGCTGAGCTGCTGGAACTTCGCCATCGCCTTGCGTACTCCGGCTTTGATCGGCTTTTCCAGCACGTCGTAGCTTTCCCAGAAGCTGGCGGCGAGGGCGAGTTGCGGCACGGGCAAACCTCTCAACAGCAGCGGTACGGTCGGTGACGGCGGGTGGCACAGTACCGCTGATCCATCTGACGGCACTGCCCACCAGTTGGCGGTCAGCTCAACTGGTCACCCGCGTCGGCGTCGTACTCGGCCGGCGGTTGTGCCTGCTGGTAGAACCAGTCGAGCTGCTCGATCAGCAGTTCACGGGCCGCCGGGTCGGCGAGCACCGGCAGCCGGAAACCGGGCCGGAGCCCGATCCGGGCCGCCGCGATGTTCACCCCGGGGATTTTGTTGAGCCGTTGCCGGAACTCCTCACGCAGCGCCATGTCGTCGAATGGCACCCGGTTCTTGAAGTGCTGGAAGACGATCTCGAACTTGCCGCTCGGGTAGATCGCGGCCGGCCAGATGTTGCCGAGCCGGTGGTCCTTGCTGCGGGCGATGAGAAAGCACGACGCCTCGTCGCCGGTGCCGTAGAGCAGGTTGCCGCCCAGCGCGGTCCAGCCGTCGAGGACAGCCTGCACGGCGGCGACCACCGGCGGATCCTGCAGCTGTGCCACCTGCGTGCTGAAGCGTCCGGCGTGCGCCGCGCTGGTTCGCGGCGACCGGGGGCGGGGCAGATCATCGGTGCTGAGCCCGGCGAGCTGGGCCAGCTCGTCCAGCGGGATCCGCTGCTCCGGGGCGGCGCGCCCGCTGCCGTCGAACTCGACCCCTTCGGCCCGCAGCAGGTCGAGCGGGTCGTCGGTACGGGCCGGACCGGGCCAGCGGAAGCTCGGCGAGACGGTGCCGCCGGTCTGCAGCACCCGGTGTGCGTTCGGCACCGGGTGGTTCGCCAGCCGCGTCCCGACCGGCACCGGGTGGCTGCCGATCAGCGCGGCCACGTCGCCGTACGTGGTCCACGAGCCGGCGGGCAGTTCGGCCAGTGCCCGGTTCATCACGTCCCACGGCACGTCGGAGTCGTGGTCGCGGGAGGTTTCGGCCGGACCGGGCCAGAGCGAGATGATCTGCTCGGCCAGCGCCTCGCTGCGGGCCTGGATTTCCGGTCGCCCCCACCGTTCCTGCCGGGCGATGTCCCGGTTGAGCACGATCGGGCTCCTCGCCAGCGCGGCCTTCTTCGCATCGAACGGCTTGTTGCCCAGTTCCGAGTTGTAGCCGGTGAGGGTCAGGTTGCCGATCGTGTGCACCAGCGACTCGTGCAGGTCGGTGAAGTTCTCGTCGGGCCCGAGATCGTCGTTGAGCATCTGCCGCCACTGCGCGGTCGGCGTCTGCGGCAGCACGTGCTCGATGCTGAGCGAGTCGGCGGCCACCGGCTCCTTGCTGCGGTGCGCCTCCTCCAACCACTGCAGCACCAGGTTGCGCTGGTGCGCGCGGCCGTTGAGGAAAAAGGGAATGGTCCTGGTCGACGAACGGACCTGAGCGTCGGTCGCGTAGTGCTTACGGCCGGTCGACAGGTACGCCCGGACCGCTTCGTCGACTGGGAGCTTCGGGTCCATCTCGGTGACGATGGACATCAGGATCCGGTTGAGGTTGGCGGTGGCCCGGCCGATCACCAGGCGGCGGACGAAGAAGCTCTCCACGTACCGCATGGTGGCGATGATCTGCCCGGCGGTGGCGGTGCCCTGCGCACGGCGGTCCAGCAGGTGCAGCAGCAGCGGGTAGACGGTGGTGGCGCCCCAGGCGTGCAGCCGGGTCAGCCGCCGCCGGACCTCGAGGTCGGGCTCGCTTTCCGGGTGCAGGATGATCTTCAGCAGCGCGCCGAGGCGGCTGAACCGGCGTACCTCCGCCTCGATCTCCGCTTCGCCGCGCATTGCGTTGAGCCGCTTCTGGTGCGCGGCGTAGATGTCGGTCTGCTTGGCGCGGCCGTCGCGCTGCACCAGGTCGAGCCAGAAGAGCAGCTCGAGGTTCTTGCGGTCACGGTCATTGCGGTCGAGAGCATCCTGCAGCGGGAACCACAGCGACTCGTACACGGTCTCGCCCCGGGTCGGCAGCCGCATGAAAAGGTAGTTGCGCAGCAGGTCGGCCTGGGTCAACTGCAGGCCCGTGTTGTTCAACGACTCGAAGATCCGGTAGACGTTGTCGCCGGCCTGGGCGGTGACCGCCACCAGCGCCAATCCGGTGATGACGGCGTTCTCGATCCGCGCGATGTCGAGTGTGTTCTCGACGTCGTCGTACTCCCTCAGCCGGCTGACGAAGAAGTCGTACGCCGATCCGACGTGGTCCCTGCCGCCAACCTGGGGAGTCGACTCCACACAGGCCAGGTAGGCGCCCCGGTCGGCTTGGGTGGGTACGAGTTTGAGCCGGTGCGGATCGGACTCGAACTGGTTGATCAGGTACAGCTGCTCGATGCGCCCCCGGTGCATCGGATCCTCGGTTCCGGCCCGGTGGTCCCGGATTGCGCAGAGCAGGATCGACAGGGTGGTGAGGCGTTGCTGCCCGTCGACGACCAGGAACTCCTGCACCCCGACCGGGCCGAGACCGGGGCTGGGTGCCAGCACCACCGAGCCGATGAAGTGGGTGGCGTCCGGGTCGGCGCGGCGGTCCTCGGCGAGCTTCATGATGTCCTCCCAGAGCCGCTTGCACTGCTGCTCGGACCACGAGTACGTCCGCTGGTACAACGGCACCTGGTACTGCTTGGTGCCTTCGAGCAGCTTCTGCAGCGTCGTTTCCTGTGCCGCGACCATCGGCTACCCCTGTCTAGTGTGCACATTCCCTGAACCCGGGCAATGCAACCAGAGCGCGCGTCAATGCACAACGGCCGGCCGGACGAGTTGCCGGGTGTTCGTTCGGGCCGCCGGAGACGGTTATCGGACACCGCTGGAAGGGGACTGGTTGCGTCCTTGGCAATTCGAAGCGGGCAACTTGCTGCGCCTGGCTGGCGGCGCTGCGCCAAGCGGGTAGCCTGCTGCCGTGGCCGTCCGACATCCCCCGTACCTGCTCAGGCTCAAGGTGAGCAACTTTCGCAGCCTCCGGGCAGTGGAGGTGCGGCTCGCCGCACTCAACGTACTCGTCGGACCCAACGGCGCCGGTAAGTCCAACCTCCTCGACGTGATCGCCTTCCTCGGCGACGCCACCCGGGAGGACCTCGGGCCCGCGCTGGAGCGACGCGGTGGTTTCGACCGGGTGCTGTTCCGGGGCGGTGGCGACCAGCGGTCCAGCATCACCATCGAGGTGGAGGCCGCTGTCACCAAGAACAGCAATTTGCGGGCCACCGACAACTACCAACTTGGCGTGTCCCGGGGGAAGCTGCGTGGTCAGACGGAGCGCTACTTCCTGCAGCGCTCCGAGACCTTCGCGTTCAAGCGGACCGCTGGACCGGGCCGGCGCATCGCGGTCTCCGGCAACCAGGTCACCTTCCATGGCCCGGAGGGCGAGCAGCGGACCGGCAACCTGCGCGAGGGCTCGCTGGGCTTGTCGACGTTGCCTAAACTCGGTGCCAAGGAGGGCGGCGAGCAGGTCGAAGCGCTCGCCGACATGTTCGCTAGTTTCCGGGTGTTCGACATCGACGTGGCTGCGGCCCGCCTGCCGTCGACGGAGCAGCGCAGCCGGCAGCTGGCAAACGACGCCAGCAATCTGGCGTCGTTCCTCGGCTACCTGGCCGATGAGCACAGCGACCAGTTCGCCGCGCTGAAGCGCGACGCGCGAGCCTTCATCCCAGGCTTGGAGGCGCTGCAGTTCCGGCCGATCGGTGGTGCTGGCGAGGGGACCGTACTCACCCTGGTGGAGCGTGGGCTGCCGGGTGCGACGACCTTGCAGGAGGCATCGTACGGCTCGATCCGGGCTCTCGCTCTGCTCGCTCTGCTCTACGATCCGGCGCCGCCGCGTCTCACCTGCATCGAGGAGATCGACCACGGTCTGCATCCACACATCCTCGACCGGTTGGTCGAGTTGCTGCGGGAGGCGTCGGAGCGCACCCAGTTCCTGATCGCGACCCATTCGCCGCCGCTGGTCAACCGGTTGACCCCGGACGAGCTGATCGTCTGTGAACGTGGCGAGGACGCCGCGTCGCGTATTCCCGCGATCGACCCGGACACGGTGCGGGCCATGGAACGGGAACTGCATGGCGAGGTCGGGCTCGGCGAGCTGTGGTTCACCGGCGCGTTGGGCGGTTGCCCGGAGTGAGTAGAGCACACGGCCGACAGCAGCCGATTGTCGTCGTGCTGGGCGAGGACGACAACGATCGTCAGGTGGTCTGCATTCTTGTCTCGGCCCTACGTCCTGACCTTCCGAAAGGGAGCCTGAAGCCGCTCCGTAAGCCGATGGCGTTGGTGCGCAAGGTTCCGCTGGGCCGGATCCCGAGCCAGACGACCCGTGTCAGCGCGGTGCTGCGGGCGCAGGCCGTACGGTCTCCGATCCGTGCGGTGCTGATGCATGAGGACGCCGATGATGTGGAGCCGGCGCACCAGGCTTTGATCAAGAAGGTCGAGGATGCGTTCCGCCCGTTGCCCTGGCCGGTCCTTGCTGTGGTGCCGGCCTGGGAGACCGAGGCGTGGTGGTTTCTCTTCCCGACGGCGGTGCGGGCGGTTCACCGGTCGTGGCGGCTGCCCGACCAGTACACGGGAAAGGACGTCGGCAAGATCCGGAACGCGAAGGAACAACTGCGGAAGGCGGTCCGGCCTGCGGGCGCCAGGGCCAGTTTCCGGTCGTACGAGGTTTCCGACAGCCCACGGGTCGCGGAGGAGATCGTTGTCCAACGGCTGCTGTTCCAGCCACCGGCCGCCCGCAGCGCGAGTTGGCAGGTCTTTATCGACAAGGTCAAGATGATCTGAGGCCAACTCCCGGTGGCTCGACCGTCCCGAAGTCGCCCTCCGGCTCCCTGCTGATGATCTCCAGCAGTGCCGGGGGTGTCGGTGTCACCTGCTCGCTCTTTCCCGTGCACGCACCGCAAGCGCGCCGAGTGCCAGCACCACGGTTGCTGCCACGGCGGCCAGCATCAACGCCATGACGGGCTGGTTGACCAGGACCGGGTAGTCGATCACCGACATGAACGCTCCGTCGTAGCCGAGCTGCGTCGATGCCAGCACGACAGCGAGCGTCGCCAGCAGCACCACCGCCCGGCGGCGTACGGCTGCCGGCAGCGCCGACACCGCGACGAGGCTGAACAACGCGATCAACGCCAGAGCGCCGAACCCGATGCGCGCCACCGCAATGTTGCTGATGAACATGAAGCCGTCGGACTGTTCCGCCACCAGCGGCGGGCCGGCGGCGCTGAGCGCCGCACACAGCCCTATCGCGACCGCTGCGGCCCAGAACCGAGCCGGAAGCGGTCGTTGCTCGCGGCCACCACCGTCGGCAGGCAGCAGCGACCCGCACAGCGGTACGGCGACGATCAGGGCGAGCAGGAGGTGCCAGCCGGGGGCGGCGTGGTCACGTACACCGGTGGTTAGCATTGCCAGTTCGGCGACCACGGCGGCGCACGCGCCGAGCGCGGCGGCCGTACGCCAGCCGGCGACCAGTGCCGCGACCAGCAGCGCCCAGCCGGCCAACCGGGCCACGCCGATCGGGCCGACGATGGTGGTCGGGGCCTGCTCGGCGAAGCGCCACGACCAGGCGGCGGCTTCGACGACGGGACGGGCCTGGCGGGCCAGCACCAGCACCGCGGCCAGCGTGCCGACCGCCGCCATCGCCGGGCCCGCGTCGGTTGCGGCACGGGCGGCGGCCACCCGCCGCACCATCGCAGCCTGGGCCACGTCGACCACCTTCTCCCACTGGTGTACGGCCGGGCCGGCTCACCCGGCGGCGGTTCTCCGAATGAGACGGTAGCGGGGCGGCGGCGGGTCCGGGCGGCTGCGGTGCTCGCGTTGGTGTTCGCGTACCTGGTTCTCCCAGGTCGCCTGGTCGTAGTCCGGTTCGGGCGGGATCCAGCGGTGTGAGCCGTCCTCGTAGTGCATCGGCTCGTCGCCGGGAAGCAGGATCGACATCGGCATCACAGCCAGCCGAGGAACCGCCAGTAGAGGTCGCCGCGCGACCCGGCGGGCAGGTCGGTCATCGCCTCGACCATGTTGGTGGCGAGGTAGACCGACAGCGAGACGCGGGCGTCGGCGTACTCGATCTTGAGCTGTTGTCGGCCGTCGAGGCACGGCCATGCGTGGCCGCAGCCGGCGCAGGCCCAGCTGGGGCGGACAGGGGCGTGCATGCTCATCCGGTTTCCTCCGGTGGGTCGACGGCGGCGACGTGGACGCCGAGGTCGCGGAGCCGGCTGAGCGCGACGTCGGTGCGCCAGCACCGGCCGGTGGCGGTGAGCGGGTCGCCGCAGGCGCAGCCGTCGGCGCGCGGTGCGTGCCGGAGGACCAGCTCCGTCAGGTGGTCGATCTCGACCTGGCGGGGGACGGGGTCAATCATCGGCCGGCGCGGTGCGGTCGCTGACCGGGTCGCCGCCGGCCGGGTCGGGGCCGGGGTCACCCCATACCCGGGTACGCAGCGACGGTCGGTCGGTGGCCGACAGCGTGGTTTCGGCGAAGTCGACGACGTCGAGGTGGGCCAGCGAGTCCCGCAGCGCGGCGGCGAACCGGGCGGCGGCTTCGATGTCGGTGAGCCGGGTCGGCAGGTGGATCGTCCAGCGCGGTTCGTCGCTCACCAGTGGCCTCCGTTGCCGGTCTGGCGCTGGTGCTCCGAGCGGTAGACACCGGCGGGCGGGTCGTTGAACTGGCAGCCGACGTGGCGTTGCCGCCACTGCCGCAGCCCTTCGCGTAGCCGGTCGGCTTCGGCCCGGTCGACGGCGGCCTGCCGGGTGAGCCGGTCCAGCTCGTCGGCGAGCTGCCGCAGGTACGCGTACACCGCCGCCGGGTCTAGCCCACGCCACCGGGTGTCGAACTGCATCGCCCTGACCTGCCAAGGCTCCACGAGTACGCCCCGCCGAGGCACCACCCGCTGCCGCCTACTCCGCTGCTCCACGACTTCCTCCCCGAACGTCGATGACAACGACGGTGAGCCTACCAGACCTATAAAGCCTGTAAAGACAGCAAGGGGATGCTGGGGACGGAAGGCGGGATGGTTGCTTGGCTGTACCTATGCCGTACGCCCAGCCGCTTTGGCGCCAGATCAGGGATGATCTGCGGGCGAAGATCAGGGCCGGGATCTACCCGCCGGGCAGCAAGCTTCCGTCGGTCCGGCTACTGGCCGACGAGTACGACACCAGCCACATGACCGTACGCCGTGCCGTCGACTCCATGATCGAACTGGATGAGCTTGTCGGGCGCACGGGCATCGGCGTCTTCGTGGCCGAGCCGCCCGAGCGGGACTCTTAAGCAGCCATCGAGCTACGGAGCCTTCGGGTAGAGGACAAAGGGATGTGCGGCGTAGCGTGGCGTTGTGATCGACCCCGACGCCGACCGGGCGGTGTTTCGCCAGCTCGCGGACCTGTTGCGGAACCGGATACTGTCCGGCGAGCTCCAGCCTGGCGCGTCGTTGCCCAGTGAGCTTCGGATGGCTCAGGAGTATGGGTTGAGCCGCACGAGTGTCCGGCAGGCTGTCTCGATCCTGCGGTCCGAAGGTCTGGTCAGCGTGCAGCGACCACGCGGCACCTTCGTCCGGGAGGCAGGGTTCACCGACACCGTGACGCTTCGCAAGGGCGACACTGCCTATGCCCGCATGCCCAGCCCAACCGAGCGTCGCGACCTGGACCTGTCGGAAGGCGTACCCATCCTCGTGATCAGCCGTGCTGACAGCTCAACCGAGCTGTACGCCGCCGACCGCACCCGCGTCAGCCGATAGAGCGTCACGATGAAGAACCCGTTAGGCTGCGGCGGATCGTGGTGCCGATGTTCGCCAAAGGGGAGCCGGCCGGACATCGCCCGCCTGCTCACCGCCAGCAGGACTACGTGCGGGACGTGATCCACGCCTTAAACGCTGCCCTCATACGGTTAAGACGGGCAATCGGGACTCCAAGGAATCGCATTCAATACTAGGAGAATTTCTGTCCAGTATGGCGGGGGCCGTGTCCTGGTGGGGGCTTTAATGTTGATGTGTAATTGACGCCGTCGATGAACGGGGAGGTCGAACTGGTGCCGGCAGCGGTCATTCGATCGTACTCGGCGATAATGGCTTCTTTTGTGCGATAAGTCCCGTGCGCTCTTTCGTCAATCTTCTTCACTATTAAAAAAGAGTCCATGATATAATTGACTTCACTTCGCGTTGCGCCATAAAGAATAAAAAATAGGGCGTCAAGTTCTGCGCGAATGATTGTGCGGCGTTCGTCGATCCAGACGAATGGTGCCCCATTGTCGCCCAGGTCTCTGGCGAAAGGGTGGAGATCTTTGGTTATGTAGTTCAACTCCAGGACGCGCTTTGTGACAAATGATAGCAACTCGGGGATCGGGGAGATTACTGGTATTTGACTCATTATTGTGACATTGAAATGTTGGCCAGGAGTTTTTTGCTTGGCCATAAAGTCGTAGGCGAAGGAGTTGATTACGGCTAAGCACCATGCGTGGCTGCCGGCGGCGCCTGGTACTGAGAAGCCGTTTAGCGGTTGAATGGGGGCGCTGCGCGGTACGATGGCGCCGATTGCGGTCCTGGCGTCCGTTGCTCGGACGTAGTCCCGCGCGACTGCAGTCCACTCTGCGTGAACTCCTTTTCGATGCAGGAACTCGTCTACGATTGCCGATTTACAGTAATGGCGATAGGTGCTGGGGTGGTTCTTCTCTTCTGGTGATATCGCACCAATATTTCCTCGGGAGTAGTCTCCGAAGCGAGGGTCAAACTGATGAACCATCTTGCCCTCGACGAGCCCGGTTGTTCCGGCTTCGCTATGTTCGAGATAGTAATGAGAAAATGCGTCAGAAGTAAAGCCAACCCACGGCCGGATTGGTAGCTGGTCTTTTGCTGCCAATGTCATTGAAAGGAGTATGTCGAAGTCCTTCCGTGTCAAACAGATGGGCAGCTGCTTGGTGATTGGATTGAGCGTCGAGAGATGCCCCAATGGCAGTCGGTAAATCCGTTGCGGGTTAATTAACTCCTCGGTGGATCTTAGATATACGCCAATCAGTAGGTGATCGCGGTCTTCGGTGGATCTTTTCCGTTCGAGCGAGAGTAGCGTGAATTTCGTTGACCTATGAACTCCTGCAAAAATTCCGAGCGAATTCTCAAAATCGAGTACGCCTCGCAGGAAGCCTGAATCTCGTAGGAACTCCCAGAAGCTTTTCATGGGGACATCTGTAAGTACCCCTGTGGGTACTATAAGTCCGGATCGACCACCGTTTGAGTTTATGTCGAGTGCTCTTGAGGTGAAGAGGGCTTGCGTGTTGAGTCGGCCTCGTGCTGTCAGTGGATATTGGGCTGATGAGGTGTAGAATTGGGACAGCTCTGCTCGGTTGCGTACCTCGATCTTGTAGGATTTCGCCCAGTGTGCGCCTTTCGCTACTGCTGCCGCAATTGCCGACTTCCGTGCATCAGTGGTCCGGGTTTGAAGGATATCTGGATCTCTGTCAGTAAAGAACTCATCGTCATCGAAAGAAATTCTTTCCCACGGCGGGTTGCCTAGCACGCAGTCGAAGCCGCCGAGCCAGCCCGTCGCCGAATTGACGTCCACGCTGCCGTGCTCTGGGACGTCGAAGACCTCGGGGAACTCCAGGTGCCAGTGGAAGAAGCCATACTGCTCGCGTAGGCGGTTGATCTCATCGTGGGTCGGCTGGGGAGCTGCCGAGGCGGTCGGGTCATCCAACGCTCGGAAGACGCTATGGGTGATCGCGCGCGGGTATCCGGGTGCCTTTTTCCACATGAACGCCGCGCACCAGGCGTCGGCAACATGCTGAGCTCGCGCGTACTTGTCGGATGCCTGCCATTCTCGGTAGGCGGACTCCTGCTGGTGGACGTCCCTTAGCGTATTAGCGGGTACGCTAATGATGCGGCGCAGACTGTTTGCGAAGACGGTGTTTGCGACCTTCGTCTCGTCGCTCAGGTCGAAAAGGCTTTCCTGGCCCTCCCGTTCCTTCGCGTTCTGCCTTTCTAGCGCCTTGGCGTACTTCTTGTCATCGCCTTCGATCGACTTGAATGCTGCATCGGGGATACCGCGTCGCAGTAGCGCCGGGGTAGCGCCGATCAGTGCGTTGCCGTGCTTGATGTGCGCGTCGAGGAAGCTCAGTGGCTTGCCTGGCTCCAGAGCCTCCAGCCACAGCGAGACCTTGGCCAGCTCGACCGCCATCGGGTTGAGATCCACGCCAAAGATGCAGTTCGCGATCACCTCGTGCAGTGCACGGCGGACCGCATCGTTTGTCGGCTCCGGGTTGCGTTCCCGCACCGCCGCGACCCGCTTGGCGATCCGCCGGGCCGCTGCCACCAGGAAGTGTCCGGAGCCACACGCCGGGTCACAGACGGTCAGCGACAGCAGTTCGGAGACGATCGCGTCCGATGGGTCGGGCTGGCCGTCGGCGGTGGCCGCCTGCTCAGCACGCTTCACGGCGTCGTCGATCACCGGATCCAGCGCTGAGTCCAGCAGACAGGAGATGAGCGATGCCGGGGTGTAGTACGAGCCGGTGGTCTTGCGGGTGTTGCCGGCCAGCTCGACCAACTCGAAGGCGCGGTCCACCGCACTGTGCTTCGGCACCAGCTCCAGCAGCGACTCGTAGATGGAGCCCAGCTCCTCCGCATCAAGGTGCCGGTAGTCGATGGTGCGCCACCGGCGCGACCCAGTGTCCCGCACCTGCGACAGATGCCGGACCGCCGCCAACAGGTGCTCGTTGGCCAGCTTCGCCTCCCGCAGCGGGGCGTCGGCGTCCCTGTCGTCGAAGATCCCACCCAGCCCCGGTAGGCCCAGTTCCGGCCGGCCCCGCTCGTCACCGAGCGCGTCGAGGACGATCCGTAGTGCCTGGTAGAGGTCGCTGTGCGTGGTGCCTCGGCGCCGCCGGGCGTGTCCACGTAGCCGCGCCGATGAGAAGTAGCGCGCGTACCGCTCGCGGGTCTGATCCGTCGTGCCCGGCGGGTGCAGTGCGTCGCGGTCCTCGGCGACGAAGAGGAACAGCAGCCGGTAGACCAGCCGGAGCAGGGCGTTGTGGAACGCCTGGGCGTCGAGATCTTCTCGTAGCCGGGCATTGTCGGGGTGGCGCAGGAATCCGGTGCCGAGAGTAGTGATCGCCTCTTGGACGCCCTTACGGAGCTGGTCCAACGCGCGGACGCCGGTGCTGATCGCGTCGGTGCGCCAACGTTCCAGCCAGCAGGTCGACGGGGCGGCACCTTCGGCGACGTCGAAGCGGGACACGTGCAGCAGCCGGTACAGCAGCACGAACTCGCTGAACAGCTCGCCGTCGAAGATCGCCTCCAGGTCGAATTCGACGTACGCGGCGGTGGCCAGGGCGCTGGAGTCGCGCAGCAGCCGCAGCTGCCGGCCGTTGCTGAGCACCCCCCACAGGTGCGCGTCGGAGCGGTTCAGGCACTCCTGAACCATCGACTGCGCCCGGACCCCGCCGGCCGCCGCCGGCTTGTCCAGGTCCGCGTTCCAGCCGATCAGATGCACCGGTACGTGCTGCCAGCGGTGCGACACCGGGAACGTCTTGCCGCCGTCGTCGGCGGTGATGCCGCTGGCCCCGATCGGGGTGAGCCGGCCGAAGCCCAGCTCGTCGAGCAGCGGCTCCAGCCACTGGCTCACCGCGTACCCGGTGGGGTCCGCCGGGGTGGCCGCCGGCGGTGCCACCGGAAGCCGACCGCGCAGCTCGGCCCAGACGGAGCGCAGATAGTCCCAGCGCCGTTCGGCGGCGTCGCGCACCGACCGGGAGCCGACCACCCGGTAGTCGGCGGGTTTGCCGCCGGACACGTCGCGGCCTTCGGAGATCCGGATGAGCAAGTCGGCGGGAAGCAATCCGCCGATCGTGTGGACTGCGGAGAAGACCTGGTTGCGGGCGATCGCGGACACTGCAGCCTCCGGCGGGGGGGAACGAAGGGCGGACGGGCGAGGCGAGAGGGGAGTGGTCAGCCGAGCGGCAGATAGACGTACGTGCCGAGCACGTCGGCGCCGTCCTGGGCGGTGACGGTCAAGCCGCGCACGATCTCGCCGGCGGCGCTGCGTACCCGGCGGTGCGCGGCCAGCAGTTCGGCGGCCAGCTCCCGGCCGTACGCGGTGAGCCGGTCCTCGACCGCCGGCAGGTCGTCGATCACCCGCCGCATGGTGTTCTCGGCGAGCGTCGGGTCGGTGTTGGCGTCGGCCCCGGCGTCCAGCAGCCGCAGCGCCTCGTCGGCCGGCAGCCAGTCGGCGTTGCCCGGCGCGCCCCGGAACGCCAGCAGCCGGGCGTCCTCGGCGACCAGCTCGCGGGTGCCGGTCCGAGACGGCAACGTCAGATGGAAGCGGTAGCGGACCAGCAGCAGCGTGGTCCGGGTCGACACCGACCGGGTACGGACCACCCCGCAGCGGCGGGCCGGACGTGGACCGGGCACGTCGGCGTCGAGCGCCGCGTTGAGCAGGTAGCCGGCGAGCGCGACCACCGCCGGGTCGGTGCGTACCAGCGCCACCTCGCCCCGGGCTACGGCGGCGGTGTCCCGTACCGGCACCTGCCGGGTGCCGTCGACGGCGTCGCCGCCGAGCACCGGGGCGAGCGCGTCCCGCAGCCCGGCCGGGGTGCCGCCCAGCTCGGCGGTGAAGTCGCCAGGGCTGGTCGGGTCGTCGCGCAGTACCCCGTCGAGGGACCGCAGCGCGGAGCGGACGAAGCCACGGATCTCGTCGGCCCGGCCCAGGGTGTCGCGGATCGCGGTCACCTCCCGGGCCACCTCTTCGGGATGGATGGCGTGCTGGGCGAACCGGGACCGGGACGCCTTCTCCCGTTCGATTGCCGACTGCCACTGCTTGTCCAACTCAGCGGCCTGCTCGTCGAGCGGCTGGTAGTCGGTGACCTCGAACAGGCTGGCCTGCTCGGAGCGCCGGTCGCGCAGCACCAGCCACTCGATGATCGCGTTGGTGACGCCGGTCGACGCCTCATCCGGCACCGACACCGAGATGCCCAGGTCCTTGCGGATCTGCCGGTGCTTGCGGATCAGCACGTCGAGGACCTTGCCGTCGATGCCGTTGTCGCTGCCGTACAGGGTGATCACCCGGACCACGGACCGCTGCTGGCCGAAGCGGTCGACCCGGCCCTCCCGCTGGTCGTGCCGGGTCGGGTTCCAGGCGAGGTCATAGTGGACGACCGCGTCGAAGTGATGCTGCAAGTTCACGCCCTCGGACAGACAGTCTGTCGCGACCAGCACCCGGCGGGCGGCCGGGTCGTCTCCGGCTGCTGCGGCCAGCTCGTCGATGCGCTGCAGCCGCTGCTGCGGCGACAGCGTCCCGGTCACCGCCCGGATGATCGTCTTGCGGCCGAGTTTGCCGTCGAGCTGCTCGGCGACGTACTCGGCGGTCGGGATGTAGCGGCAGAACACGATCGGGTGGTAGCCCTCGGCGAGCAGCTTCTTCAGCTGCCGCACCAGCAGGGCGAGTTTGCGGTCGCCGTCGGAGCCTTCCAGCTGCTCGGCCCGCGCCGCCAGGTCGGCCAGCCGCCCGGCCGGATCACCCGACACGACCCGGTCGACGTCGTCGGCGGTCGCCCCCGGTGCCACGTCCAGCCCTTCCAGGGCGTCGTCCTCACCGGAATCCTGCAGCAGCGGGGCACCGAGCCGGTCGGCCTCGGCGGCCGTCGCGGCCACCGCCGTCGCCGACCGGGTCCGCAGCGTCTGCGCCGCCGCCCGTGGCGACGACACCAGCGACCGCAGCAGTGCGATCGCCGACCACCAGGCGATCCGGGTCTCCCGTTTGCCACGCTGGCTGGCCGCGTCGACCCGTTCGCTGGCGTAGTCGAGGGCGTCGTACAGCAGCGACCGGTACGCCGGGCTCAACGCGTACGTCTCGTCCTTGAACTCCCGGTCGGCGGGGAACGCGGTCTGCTCGACCATGCTGTCGTCGCGCAGACCGTCCTCCTTGGTGAGGTACTTGCGCACGTCGGCGCGTTTGCGCTGCACGAAGTACGGGGCCAGGGCCCGCCGGCCGGCGTCGGTGGTCAGGTCGAGGTTGGCCAGCTCCGGCTTCACCAGCCCCAGCAGGAGGTGGAACGCCGTCGGCTTGCCGCTGTGCGGCGTGGCGGTGACCAGCAGCAGATGCCGGTCGGCGTCGGCGGCGATGCGTTGCAGCAGCTCGAAGCGCAGCTGCGTCTGCGCCGACGTGGTGTCGTCGGCGACGACGCAGGCGTGCGCCTCGTCGCAGATCACCAGATCCGGGCAGTGCCGGACGAAGTCGTCGCGATGCCGGGGCGACTTGATGAAGTCGGTCGACACGATGACGTTCGGGTGCCGGTCGAACAGCGACTGGCCCAGATCCAGGTTGCGTTCCAGCCGCGACACCGTCGACGCCAGCACCAACTCGGCGTCGATGCCGAACTTGGTGCGCAGCTCGACCTGCCACTGCTCGGCCAGCGCCGGCGAGCACAGCACCGCCAGCCCGCGTGCGCTGCCCTGGGCCAGCAACTCCGACGCAATCAGTCCAGCTTCGACGGTCTTGCCGATGCCGACGTCGTCGCAGATCAGCATCCGTACGGTCGGCTGGCGCAACGCCATCATCAGCGGCACCAGCTGGTAGGCGCGCGGCTCCACGGCGATCCCGGCCAGCGACCGGAACGGCCCCGCCCCGGCCCGGAACCCGATCCGCAGCGCCGACCGCAGCAACCCGGCCGCCTGCGCGTTGCCCAGGTCCGCCGGGATCGGCGCGGCGAACTCGGCGCCACGGACCGGCTCGAACGCGGGAAACACGGCGGCGATGTCGTCGTCGCTGCCGCCCAACGGGCGCAGCACCAGCATGTCCGGCGCGCTGTCCGGCAGCACGACCCAGTCACGACCACGGGCATGGACCAAAGAACCAGGGGCGTACGGGACGGCGGTGGCGGCGGTGGCGGTGGTCATCGGGGCGAGTCCTGTCGTCGGCGGGGAGGGGACGGGGTGGGACGGGACACGGCACGGGAGGCGTCAGCCGTCCATCGCGGACCCGAAGTAGCTGCGGTGCTTGTTGACGATGGCCGCCCAGTCGGCGTCGTGCGGGAAACGGACCACCTCCCAGCCGGCGTCGATCAGCCGACCCTCGGCGTCGCGGTCCCGGTCGGCGACCACCGGGTAGTCGTGCACCGGCCCGTCGACGAACACCGCCACGTTCGCCCCTGCCAGCCGGTAGACGAAGTCCGGCTTGGCCAACGCCTCGGTGAGGAACGCCTGTCCCTCGTCGGGCAGCCGCAACCCGCGTTCCTTCAGCCAGGTGACGAAGCGCTTCTCCAGGGTGGTGTCGGACTGGTCGGCCAGCTTGGTCAGCTGCTCCGACCGGGATACGCCCGCGCCGGTGGTCCGGGCTCGGCCGACGGCGAACCGCAGCAGCAGATCCCGGGCCGCGTGCCGGTCGATCCGGGCGTGGTAGCCCTGGTTGCCGTAGGTGAGCAGGCATTCGTAGCAGCCCCGGGCGCACGGCCGATCCGGGTGCGGGCCGCCCAGGTCGGTGCCGTCCGGCGCGAAATGGCAGATCTCCAGCGCCTTCCGTGCCGCCTTGGCCAGCGCATCCGGGTCAGACTGCAGCAGCCGCAGCACCCCGGCGCCGCCCTCGGCTGCCTCGATGAACAACATCCGGTCGCGGGTGGACTCCTCCGGCGGCAGCAGCTCGCTGGTCAGCTCCGCGTCCTCCAACTCGAACGCCGCCTCGACACCGCGCTCCAGGGCGTACATCAGCGTCACCGCAGCCGGCTCCGGCAGCGGCTCGTCGAGGGTGAGCACCGCGATGTTGCGCCGGTCCTCGACGTACGGGATGACCCGCTTGCGGCGACCCCGTTCCTGGCCGTCCGCCTCGATCAGCGGCAGTTCGTGGGAGTCGCCGGTGGCTTTGGCGGCGTCCCGCTCGTTGAGCCACCGCCCGTCGGTCGGATCCAGCCAGAAGCCGTCCGAGTCGGTGATTTTCGACCGGGCCCGGCGCAGGTTGGTGATCCGGACCGTGGCGGAGTCGCCGTACGCGACCCGGCCCAGCCGCCCGCCGGGGTCGGCGACGATCGCGTCCTGCCGACCCTGCCGTGGCCCGTGGTCCTGGAACCGGTACGAGGTGACCAGCCGGAACCCAGCCCGACGCCGCTCCTCCTCGTCGGAGGAAATCCGTTCCCGCCGGATCGTGTACACCGTGCGCAGGTGCAGCAGGCCGACGAGTTTCGCGCTGTCGGTCAGCGGCGCGTCGCACATCTCGCACCGGTCGGCGTTGTGCCGCTCCTCATGGTGGTAGCCGCAGCGGGTACACCGGTACGCCGTGGCGGTGGCCACGTCCCCGGAGGCGTCCGGCGGCAGCTGGACCCGGTGCACCTGGTAGCGGGCGCCCTCGTGGTAGATCAGCGCGCCCGGACCGAACTCGTTGATCGCCAGGAACCGGGGCCGTTGCAGGTAGTCGCCGTCGTGGAACCGCCGACCCGACACCGGCACGTACGCGGCCAGCGGCAGCCGGGGGAACGAGTAGCCCGGTAGGAAACCCTCACTGGCCAGATACCGGTACGGGTTGAAGTCCGACAGGATCGACTTGCTGTCGACCGATTCGTTCTTCAACAGGTTGAGTTGGGTCTCCGCCTCCCGGCGGCGTCGAGACGCATGGTCGCGGTCCCGCTGGGTCAGTGCGTGGTCCAGGACCCGGCGGTTCTGCTCGGCCTGGTCCAGCAGCGCCGCCCGGAACAGGTCCCGCCACCGGTCGAAGCTGCGGTCGAACTGCTGGGGCGCGAGCCGAATCCGGTCCTCGATCCAGGTCTCGTACCACCAGGTGGTCTGCCGCAGGTCGGCGATCAGCCCGGCGAACACCTGGTGGGCGGCGGCCACCGCACGGCGCTGCGCGCCGGGGTCGTGCAGGGCGTCCGCGACGTGGTCGTACAGCGCGAGCCGGGGTGCCGGGTCGCGGGTGTCCTTCGGGTAGCTGATGTCAACGATCTCCGGTACGGCCTGCCCCAGCTTGATACCGACCTCGGCCAGCCAGATCGCCTGGGCGTGCGAGCAGACCAGGTCCTCGTTGGCCAGGTCCAGCCGGGGTGGACTGACCACCCCGGCAACCATCTGTTCCGAGCGACGGAAGTAGTACCGGTCGTGGCTGTTGCCGGTGGCGCAGTAGGTGGTGACCAGCGCCGGCTGCCCGGACCGGCCGGCCCGCCCGCTGCGCTGCGCGTAGTTCGCCGGCGTCGGCGGCACGTTGCGCATCATCACCGCGTTGAGCTCGGCGATGTCGACACCCAGCTCCAGCGTGGGGGAGCAGTAGAGCAGTTTCAGCTCCGCGGTGCGGAACGCCTCCTCCCGTCGTTCCCGCTCCTCCGGGGCGACCTGGGCGGTGTGCTCCCGGGCCACCAGGCCGCTCAGCGACGACGCCGTCGACCGGTAGAGGTCCCGGAAGAACGGGTTGACCCGGGGGCCGTCGCCGCTGGCGTAGGTGCGGGTCAGCGGGTCGTGGGCGCCGGTCTCGCCGGTGCCGGCCTGCCAGACCAGGCAGGCCGCCGCGACCTGGTATCCGGTGATCGTGGGGCCCGCCGGGCCCCGGAACCGGCCCGCCCGGTGCGGACGCGCCTCGATCCGGGTCACCAGCCCGGCACTGGTGAGCACCGTCAACAGGTGGGTGATGATCTGCTGTGCGTCGTCGACCGACACGGTCCGGAAGTGGACGCGGCGCAGGTACTTGCCGACCTTGCCACGCCCGGAGATGAACAGCGCCGACCGGTCCATGCCCGGCACGGAGCTCTGCGGGTACGCCGTACCGACCCGGGGTTTGTCGCCGGAGCTGAGCACCCACGGGTCGGCCAGCCGTTCCTCGCTGGCCCGCCGAAGCGAGTCGAAGCTGTCGTCGCGGAAGTGCTGCACGTCAATCGCCAGCGCCCGGCGCATCTCGTCGAGTAGCACCCGCATGATCTCCGCGCGCATGCCGGGGGTCGCCTCACGCAGCTCCTGGTGCGTGTCCGACCAGCGGTCCTGCTGGCCGGCTAGCCAGTCGAGGCCGTCGTAGCCGATGCGCAGCAGCCCGGTCTGTTCCAGGTTCGGCATGGTGACCCGCCAGCCGCGTTCCAGGTCGACGTACAACCGGAACGCCACCACGTCGCGTAGTGTCCGGGCGGCGCTGCGGGCCAGCGGCGGGGCGAGATCAGCGGACACCGCGTAGTCGGCCAGCTCCAGGTTCAGCGCGTCGGCGACCCGGGCGGCCAGCTCCTCGTGGCCGATGCCGTCGTCACCGGCGGCGACCACCGCCCGGTACAGCGCGCCGCGCAGCTGCACGACCTGGGCGAAATCGTTGAAGTGGCCGGCCTGCAGCGAGGCGTCCTGCCGGTTGTCTACAAAGGTCAGCAGCTTGCGGGCCCGGCGGTCCAGCGCGTCGGCCGGGATCTCCCGCAGCGAACGGACGATCGACGCGGAGACCAACGACGTGGCCGACGAGCGGCCTTCGTGGTCGAGAGTCGCCAACCGGGCGAAGTCGCGTGCCTTCTTCTGCTCGTAGGCGACGCCGCAGTGCAGGCAGAACAGGAACGGCGCCGGGATGAACGCGGCCGACACACCGGTGTCGCCCTCCACCCCGTACACGTCGATGGTCACCGGTCGGGGCAGCCGGGGCCGGAAACTCTCCCGCACCACGTCCTGCCCGTGCTCGTCAACCAGCCACGACTCCGGCAGCCGGCGACTGTCGAGCAGCTCGGCGAGGGTCGCCGGCCACGGCCGGTCGGGGGCGATGTAAAGGTAGCCATCGGTGTCGGTGTCCGCCGACCCGTCGACGTCGCGGCGCTGGCCGTAGCGCACCCGCCCGGCGGAGTCCTCGGTACGCGACACCGTCAGATACTCCTGGCCGCATTCCCGGCAGAACGCCAACGGCAGCAGGATCTTGCCGTCCGTGCCGGGCTGGACGAGCTGGTAGTCGCGGGTCCGATGCCGCGTGTCCGGGTCCTCGATGGTGACGTAGACGGTGTCGCCCTTGGACAGGAACTGGTGCAGGCGGAAGGCGAACAACGGTCGGCCGGTCTTCGGGTGCCGCGCCTGCGAGCCGGCCTGCAGAGTGCGGCGGATGGCCCGCGCGCATTCGTCGTCGGGCCGGCCGCAGTCGCGGGCCAGCTCCCGGGCCGCGTCCTCGATCCGGGTCGGCGGACGCCGGACCAACCGCGTCTCGTCGTCGGAGGCCGGCTCCAGGCCGAACCGGGCCTCGATCCACCGGGCGAGCGGGTCCTGCACCAGGCCGGCGTAGTCGTGGGGCGGGTCGGCCGTGATGCGCCGGGCCGGCACCGTGGCCGGAGCCGGCCCGGAGGCCCGCTGCAGGGTCTCGCCGATCACGTCACCCGGTGCCACCTCGGCTCCGAACAGGGTGCTCGCCACCGAGGCGATCACCGACTCCCGATCAGATGCGCTGCCCTCGCTGGACATCGTCGCCGAGGTGCCGATGCACTGCAGCCGGTCGGCCTGGCAGGCCTGCCGTACCCGACGAATCAGCAGCGCCACGTCCGCGCCCTGCCGGCCCCGGTAGGTGTGCAGCTCGTCGAAGACGAGGAACTCCAACCCGGTCGCCATGCTGATCAGCGAGCCGCGATCGGCTGGCCGGGTCAGCATCAACTCCAGCATCACGTAGTTGGTGAGCAGGATGTCCGGCGGGTTGCGGCGGATCTGCTGACGGCGTTCGTCGCTCTCCTGACCGGTGTAGCGGGCATACCGGACCGGTTCGCGGCTCTCGCCGTAGCCGTCCCGCAGGAACTTGTCGAGCTCCTTGATCTGGCTGTTGGCCAGCGCGTTTATCGGGTAGACGATGATCGCCCGGACCCGACGGCGGGCATTGGGCGGCTCGGCGGCGCGGGCCCGCAGGACCCGGTCGACGATCGGCACGATGTAGCCGAGTGACTTTCCCGAGCCCGTGCCGGTCGTGATCACGTAAGAGGCACCGGACCGGGCGACGTCGACCGCGTCTCGCTGATGCCGGTGCAGGACGAGCTCCTGACCGTCGCACGCGGTCCCGCCGGGGGTTTTGCCGACCTGGAAGATCCGTGCGCATTCGGGGTGCAGCGTGCCGGCCTTGGCGAGCTCGCCGACCGACCCTCCGGAAGCGAACGACGGGTTCAGCGAGACCCAGGGAGCCGGCCACTGTGACTTGGCGTCCAGATCGGCGGCGACGAACTCGGCGATCCGTTCGTCCCGGATGACCGCGCCGCCCTCGGTGAACGCCCGGTAGTCGGCGATCAGCTGCTGGTGCACGGCGAAGACGTCCATCGCCGAACCCGGCTGCGGCGGATCGGCAGTCTGCTGCCCCGACTGGGTGGATCCGGTGGGTTGCCCTTCGGACGAAGGCTCGGTCAGCCGGAGCGCCGGGTCGAAGCCGTCCCAGCCGGCGACGGCGACCGAGCCGCCGGCGAACTCCATCAGCTTGTTCCGGACGGTGACCGCGTCGACCGGCCGATCCGCCGGATCCTTGGCGAGCAGTCGCTCGACCAGATGCGCCAGGTCCGCGTCGACCTGCGGGCGGAGCAGCCGCAGCACCGGCGGCTGTTCGTTGCGGTGCTGCTCGCCCAGCTCGTAGGCGGAGGAACCGTCGAACGGAGGCACACCAGTGAGCAGCTCGAACAGCACACAGCCGAGGGCGTACAGGTCGGCGGCCCGGGTGACCGCGGCGGAGGTGAACTGCTCCGGCGCCATGTAGCGGGCAGTGCCGAGGGTGATGCCGCTGCTGGTCAGCTGGCTGACCTGAGGGTCGTCGACGATGCGGCTCATCCCGAAGTCGAGCACCTTTACCTGGCCGCCGCGGAGCAGCATCACGTTCGCCGGTTTGAGGTCCCGGTGTACGACGTTCACCGCGTGCGCGGCGGCGAGTCCGTCGGCGATCTGGGCGGCCACCGCGACGGCCCAGGCGATCGGCAGCTGCGGCACTTCCGCGATCAGATCCTGCACCGTCCGCCCGTCGAGCAGCTCCATGGCGAGGTACGGAACGCCCCGGTCGTCGAGGCCGCCGTCGATGATCCGGGGCAGGTTCGGGTGGTGGAGCCGGCGCATGATCGCGACCTCACGGACAAACCGGCCGGTTGCGTCGCGCGTCGCCGCCGAGTCGAGCGCCGCGCCGCCCCGGGTGCGCAACAGCAGCTTGACGGCGACGAGCCTGTTCGGGTCGGTCTCGGCTACCCGCAGGTCGTGCGCGCGGTGCACCTCTCCCATGCTGCCGGAGCCGATGCAGCCCGCCAGCCGGAAGCGACCGGCCACGCTATCGTGATCCACAGCGAGCTCCTCGCATCCGAACGGCGGTGGACGCTGACGCAAGGGGCGCAAGATCATGAAAGTCCATGATCGAACTCGGGTGGATCCCGCGAATCGCCCTTGTAGTCAAGCGAAACCGAATGTTCCTATATGCACGCTTCGCCGTCAATGATGAGTAGGAGTCGCCAAGCCGACAGCAAGCTTGTCGGTCGGTCGGCCCGAGGTGCCGCGTGAACCAGCGGTCCGGTGGATGCCGGTCCTGACACCCGGTCCGGTTACCGGGTGATCGGCTCACGGCGGGGTGTCGGTCTTCGCGCCCGTGCTTGGGTCGGTGGTAGCGGTGGCGCGGGCGTAGCGGGTGGCCAGCGTACGCAGTCGGGCGACCAGTTCCGGCGGTTCGGTGACGGTGAAGTCCAGGTCGAGCAGGGCCAAATGGACGGCGAGCAGGTCGATGCTGTCCGCGCCGGTGTGCAGTACGCAGAGGCGGTCGTCGACCGCCTCGACGACGCCGACGGCCGGGTTGATCCGCTCGGCGACCGTCGCGGCCGGGCCGTGCACCAGGATCCGGGCCCGGTGACGCCACGCCGCCGCAGAGACCCGGGCCGCGACATGCCCCACGACACCGCCTTCGGGCGGTGGCCGGTCGGCGAACCGGGGGCCGGTCGGGGTACGCGGCACTAATCGGTCGACCCGGAAGGTTCGCCACTCCTGCCGGTCGACGTCCCAGGCGACCAGGTACCAGCGTCGGCCCCAGCGCACCACCCGGTGCGGTTCGACCGCCCGTACGCTGCTCGTCCCGTCGTGTGCCCGGTAGTCGAACCGGAGCCGGTGCTGGTCGCGGCAGGCGGACGCGAGTACGGCGAGCGTCGCCGGGTCGACGGTCGGTCCGGGCTGGTCGGCGGGCACCTGCTCGGTGTACGCATGCACAGCGTTCACCTGGTACCGAAGCCGGCTCGGCAACACCTGTTCCAACTTGGCCAGTGCCCGTACGGAGGTTTCCTCAATGCCCGCGACGCTGCCGGCGGCGGTACGCAGCCCGACCGCGACGGCCACCGCCTCGTCGTCGTCGAGCAGCAGCGGTGGCATGGCGGTGCCCGCGCCGAGGCGGTAGCCGCCGTCGGTGCCCCGGGTGGAATGCACCGGGTACCCGAGGTCACGCAGCCGGTCGACATCGCGTCGTATGGTGCGTTCGCTGACGTCGAGCCGCTGGGCGAGCAGCGATCCGGGCCAGTCCCGCCGGGTCTGCAACAGCGACAGCAGGCGCAGCAGCCGCGTCGAGGTCTCCAGCATGCCGGCTAGTCTGGCAGCCGCTGCGGACAGAGACTGACCGGAAGGGCACCTAGCGTCGTTGCCATGAACGACGACATTGCGCCCTTCCGGATCGACGTACCGCAGGCCGACCTCGACGATCTGACCCTACGGCTCAGCCGCACCCGCTGGCCGGATCAGATCCCCGGCTCCGGCTGGGACTACGGCGTTCCCGTCGACTACGTGCGCCGACTGGTCGACCACTGGCAGACCGGCTACGACTGGCGGCGTTGGGAGGCGACGCTGAACGCGTACCCCCAGTTCATGACCGAGATCGACGGCCAGGACATTTATGTCCTGCATGTCCGATCGCCGCGCCCGGACTCCCTGGCGCTGATCTTGACCCACGGCTGGCCGGGCTCGGTGGTGGAGTACCTGAACGTCATCGGACCGCTGTCGCGCGACTTTCACTTGGTGATCCCGTCGCTGCCGGGGTTCGCCTTCTCCGGGCCGACCCGTGAGCGCGGTTGGAACCGGCATCGCACCGCGCGGGCCTGGGCAGAGTTGATGCGCCGGTTCGGCTACCAGCGGTACGGCGCAATCGGCAACGACGCCGGGTCGTTCGTCTCGCCCGAGCTGGGCCGGGTCGATTCGGACCGGGTCGTCGGGGTGCACGTCACACAGATCTTCTCGTTCCCGTCCGGTGATCCGGCCGAGTTCGCGTCGCTCACCCCGGCCGACCACGAGGCGTTGCGGGCGCTGCAGTGGTTCCACGAGAACAAGATGGCCTTCAACGTGCTGCACTCCCAGCAGCCGCAGACCCTGTCGTACGCGATCTGCGACTCGCCGGTGGGGCTGCTCGGCTGGCACGCGCAGCTGATGGGGGAGGAGCTTGACCCGGACTTCGTGCTGACCAATGTGATGCTCTACTGGTTGACCGGTACGGCCACGTCGGCGACCCGCTTCTACTACGAGGACGCGAAGGTCGGCGCCGCCGAGGCCGCCGGACCGACGACCGTGCCGATCGGGTTGGCGATGTTCGCCGGTGACTTCGTCTCGATCCGGACGTTCGCCGAGCGCGACCATCAGCGGATCGTCCGGTGGACCGGGTACGGCGAGGGCGGCCACTACGCTGCGTACCTCGCTCCGGATGTGCTGAGCCACGACGTCCGGGAGTTTTTCGCCGCGTTGCCGCAGAGCTAACCCTGGGGGTCAAAGCTGCGCACCTTGGCGATGCTGTGCAACTACGAGCGATCTCTCACCGCGCATTGTTGGGTGCGCTTACCCCGTATCGGGAATTGCGGACCGAGCCTAGCCGTGAAATGCGATTCTGGTTAACCCCTATCTGCCCCTAGCTGCGTGCGTCGGGTCAGGTAGACGTGGATGCCTTCCAGGAGTTGTCGGAGACCGAACTCGAGGTTGGGAATGACGTCGCTGTCCGGGCCGGTGGGTGCGGCCGGGGTGGCGAACGTCCCGGCGGCGAGCAGGCGGGCGAGGGTCGGGAACCGCTCGGCGTCGACGACCGTCGCCAGGGCTTGTTCGTAGCCCAGCCCACCGCTCGTGGGCTCGGCGCCGGCCGGGGCCATGTCGAGGGAGATCCGGGCCATACCCTGGGTGGCGCCGCTGAGGAACAGACTGACCGAGACCATCTCGTCGTAGCCGAGTCCGCTGTCGGCGATCGCGCCGAGCAGGCTCTCGAACCAGGCCAGCTGGTTGGGCCCGATTGGGTAGCTGACCCGGACCTGCAGCATCCACGGATGATGCTGGTACCGGCCCCAGATGGCCTTGACCCAGGTCTCGACCTTCGCCTGCCAACCGCCCGCCACCGCGTCGAGGTCCGGCGGATCACCGGAGGCGACGTCGGTCATCGCGTCGACCAGGTGTGACTTGCTGGGTACGTAGCGGTACAGCGACATCGCGGTGAAGTCCAGCCGCTTGGCGACCTGCTGCATCGAGACCGCGTCGAGCCCCTCCTCGTCGGCGATCTCGATCGCGGTCAGCACGATCTTGTCGACACTCAGCGCCGGCTTGGGGCCGGGGCCGGACCGGGGTGCCCGCGTGTCGCGCCAGAGGAACTCGAAGGAGGGGGCGGCCGCGCCGCCTCTGTTCTGCCCAGATGCCATGCCCACCGTCCGCTCGTTGACGTCCTGTCGAAAACCATGTATACCATAAACGAATCAGTTTTACCCCCATACTGTTAGCGTAGACACTGTTAGCGTCGACTTGATCAGGTCACGCTGCCGGTACCCGCCGCGGCGGGTGCGGTCGCGCCGGATTCGCCGTCCGGCCGACATCCGCTGTCGTCACGTTCATATTTCCGGTGCCGGCCCGGCGGGTTCCGGCGCCGATCAACCCGCCGGTGGTGCGCGTCCGTCGCGTCCTACCGGGCATTCAACCATTCCTGCCAGCCGTGCCTGACCAAGCAACAACAAGAGGAGTTCGATGAGCGAGTCAGGAATCCGGATACGTGATCTCCGGAAGAAGTACCAGAAGGTCGAGGTGCTCAAGGGGGTCGACCTCGACGTGCAGCGGGGCACCATGCTCGCGCTGCTCGGCCCGAACGGGGCAGGCAAGACCACCGTCGTCAAGGTGCTGAGCACGCTCAGCCGGCCCACCAGCGGTGAGGTCCTCGTCAACGGCTACGACGTGGTCAAGCAGCGCAACGGCGTACGCAGCTCCATCGGCCTGGTCAGCCAGTTCGTGTCACTGGACTGGATGCACACCGGGCGGGAAAACCTGATCATGATGGGCCGCCTGCACCGGCTGAGCACGGCCAACGCGACGCTCCGCACCCAGCAGTTGCTGGAGCAGTTCGACCTGGTCGACGCCGCGGACAACCGGGTGAAGACCTACTCCGGCGGGATGAAGCGGCGGCTCGACCTGGCGGCGAGTCTGATCGTCCCGCCGTCGGTGCTGTTCCTCGACGAGCCCACCACCGGCCTCGACCCGCGCAGCCGGGCGACGATGTGGGAGGCGATCAAGCAACTGCTCGCCGGTGGCATCACCATTCTCCTCACCACGCAGTACCTCGAGGAGGCCGACCAGTTGGCGGACCGGATCGCGGTCATCGACGACGGGCGGATCATCGCCGAGGGCACCGCGGCCGAGCTCAAGCAGGGAGTCGGCAAGGAACGGGTGGAACTGGTCCTGGCGAGCATCGATGACTACGCCCGGGCCGTGGAACTGATCGCCGGCGAGGGCATCCAGCGCGACGAGGTGACCCGGAGCATCAGCATCTTCATCGACGGTGCCGCGCACGTCAAACGGTTGCTCGACCTGCTGGAGCAGCACGGTTTGGAAATCGACTCGCTGTCGCTGACCAAGCCGACCCTCGACGACGTGTTCTTCGCGCTCACCCACCGCGAGGACGCCACCACCACCGACCGCGCAGGAGCGATGCAGTGACGACCGTACCGGCCACCGAAGGCGTGGTCCTGCCGGAAAAGCGAGCCAAGCTGTACTGGGCGGTAAGCGACACCCGCGTCCTGATCGGACGGCACGTGCACCACCTGACGCGCAGCCCGGACCAGATCTTCACCGCGATCATGTTGCCGGCGGTGATGCTGTTGATGTTCCGCTTCATGTTCGGCGGAGCCATCGACGTCGGCGCCACCACCTACATCAACTACCTGGTGCCGGGCATCCTCGTCATCGCCGTGACGATGATCTCCGTCTCCACGACGTTGGCCGTACAGTCCGACATGCAGGAAGGCGTGGTCGACCGGTTCCGGGCGATCGCGATGCTGGACTCAGCGGTCCTGACCGGGCACATCGTGGCCGCTGTCATCCGGGGCATGATCGCCCTGGTGGTCATGGTCGGTCTCGGCCTGCTGGTCGGCTTCCGGCCGTCCGCGTCGGTCATCGAGTGGCTGCTGGCGGCGGCCATGCTGCTACTGTTCGCCTTCTCGTTGGCGTGGGTGTCGGCGGTGCTGGGACTGGTCGCCAAGAGCGTCGACGGTGCCAGCGGACTCGGCCTCATCCTGATGTTCAGCCCGTACGCCAGCACGGCGTTCGTACCGGCCGAGACGCTGCCGGACGGGCTGCGCGCCTTCGTCGAACACCAGCCGGTGACGTTGGTCGTGGACACCGTACGCCAGCTGCTGCTAGGCCGCCCGGTCGGGGACACCGGCTGGCAGGCGGTCCTCTGGTGGGTGGCCATCCTCTGCGTCGCGGCGCCCCTGGCCACCCGGATCTACCGTAAGCGTTTCGCCAAGTGAGATCCTTGGCTGGTTCGACCGGCCGCAGGTGGTGCCCCGGCGCAGTGGGTCGCGGGTCCCACCGGGACCGGGTCGAGCCGCCGGCCCCCTTCGCCGGCGAGGGAGTGCCACACTGTCAAAGTCGGTGAGTGTGACGGGCACGGCTTTCGGTGGCAGCGGTTGGTCCGGACGAGTTCGGTGATCGACGGCCGGTGATGGCCGAGGTGGTTCGGTAGGAGGAGTTGGCATGGGTGTCGGTCGGGTGGTGCGGTTCGACGAGGGCCGTGGGTACGGTTTCATCGCACCGGACGACGGTGGCGACGACGTCTTCGTCCACGCCGGGGAGTTGACCCAACGGGGAATCCGGGTGGCTACCGGCACCCGCGTGTCGTTCAAGGTGATCGACGGCGGCCGGGGGCCGAAAGCATACGACGTCGAGATCATCGATGATACCGCCGGTCCCACCGGGGGCCCGGGCGGTCGTGCGGCGGGCGCTTCCGGCGAGGGCGGCGACGACGAGCTCTGCGAGATCTTCTCCGAGCCGGAGTACCTGCAGCGGATCACTGAGCTGTTGCTGTCCGACGCGCCGTACCTCACCGGTGCGCAGATCGTCGAGTTGCGTGGGCACCTGTTGCGGTTCTCCCGTAAGTGCGGCTGGGTCGACTGACCCCGGCCACCGTCCCTCGCCTGACGGCGTCCCGCCCCGGGCCGTGCCGCCCATCCGCCCGCATCCAGGGTTGACTATGGCGCCGGCCGATCACAGGTTCCTATCAACCTACGGAAGTATTCCGGGAACCATCGTCCTGGTTACGAGCGCTTTTGGACTCGTCCTCCCAGGTGCTTCCGCCGCACTGCCTGCGGGAGGATGCCATGAGGCGACTCGCACGCTCGCCGCCGGCGCGCTCTCCGTGGCCATGATGGTCACGGTCGGTGCCAGCGCTTCCGCGACCTCCCACTCTGGCCGCCCGCCCGGCGCCGGCCCGGCCGTCACCGAGCAGTCCCTGCACGGCCTGGCCAAGAGGGAGCAAACTGCAGATCGGCACCGTGGTCGACATGACCGCGCTGGCCGAGGACGAGGCCTACCGAGACCGAATCGCCACCGAGCTCTTCAGCGTCACCGCCGACGCTGCTGCAGGGTGCCTGCTGGCACACCGGTGCCACTCGTTCACCCCATCCTGGACGAGTAGTACGAGCCGAAGCCAGCCTACGACGCGGCCCGGGCGACCCTCGGCCTCGCCGTACCACCGCGCCGATGGCCGCAGTGGACGGTTTACTGGACAGCAACCTGGCAACACCCCGGCATTGATTGACCGTTGCACCATCCGGCCGTAGCCTGACGGACAGAACCGCCGAAAATACCGGACAGATCCCGGAAGTTTCATGGCTGTTTTAGCTGGTCCACTGTTCCCCAGTCCCGGATCAACGACCACCGGCCGTGGCCGCCCTAGCGAACTCCGACCCCAGCCAGGTCAGCCACGGTCGGTTTCGCCGCCACCGCTGAGCAGGGCGGTCAGCGGTGAGCAGGGCAGGTGACGTCGAGCGGGCCGGTGACGTGAAGCAGGGGCCGGGGAACAGGTTTGCCCAGCGCAGGCCGGGTAGACACCCCGGATGACCGGGTCCGAGCCTCCGGCGTACAGTTCCGCGGCGCGCCCGAGTGCCGCGCAACCGGCACTGCCCGTGCTGATGTACCACTCGATCTCCCCGGCCGTCCGGGGGCCGCTGCGGTCACTCGCCGTCGGACCGACCCGGTTCGCCGAACAGCTCGCCGCGCTCGCTGACGCCGGCTACCGGATGGTCGGCCTCAGTGAGGCCCTCGACCTGCTCGACGACGTGGCGATCGACCGCAACCGGCCGGCACCGTCGATGGTCGCCCTCACCTTCGACGACGGGTACGCCGACTTCCTCACCCGCGCGCTGCCGCTGCTCGACGCCGCGAACGCCCGGGCCACCCTCTACCCGTCGGTCGGCCACCTCGGGCAGTACCCCGACTGGTTGGGCCAGTGGGCCGACGAGTTCGGCCCCCTGCTCGACTGGACCCAGCTGGACGAGGTGGCCGGGTCGGGCCGGGTCGAGCTCGGCTCACATGGCCTGCTGCACCACCCCCTCGACGTCCTGCCGCCGCAGCGGGTGACGGACGAGATCGTTGCCGCCCGGGACCGTCTCGAACAACGGTTCGGCGCCCCGGTCCGGTCGTTCTGCTATCCGCACGGCTACCACGACTGGCGGGTCCGGGCTGCGGTCCGCCGGGCCGGGCACGACAACGCGTGCGAGGTGGGTCGGCGGCGGTACCGGCCGGGTGACCGGCGGCTCGCCGTACCCCGGCTGCTGCCCACCGGTGACCACGACGGCGCCGCCCTGCTCGACCTGGTCCGCACCGGCGGACCCCGGATGGTGCCGCAGGCCAAGCGACTGGCCCAGCCCGCCTGGCGACTGACCCGTAGGGTGGCCCGGCGGGCCGGCCGGCAGCTGACGTGACGGCCCGCCCCTGGTGGCGACGCGGCGGCCCGCTGGCGGTTACCGCCGGCCTCGCCGCGCTGGTGCTGACCCTCGGCGTGGTGGTCCCGCTGCTGCAGCACCGCGCCGACCAGCCGGACCAGCCGGGCCAGACCCGTCAGCCGGACCAGCCGGGCCAGACCCGTCAGCCGGATCCCGGTGGCGGACCCCCGCCGGCCGGACCGCCACCCACCACGGCCGGCGGCGACCGGACGACGAATCCGTCCGGGATCGCCCCGCCCATCGGCGATCTGCCCAGCTGGCGGCAGATCTTCGTCGACGACTTCGACGGCACCGGACTGAGTGACGACTGGTTCGCCTACTCGGGGCAGCCGGACGGGGATCCCGGCGGTTGGTTCGACCCCGGCCACGTGTCGGTCGGAGCCGGCATGCTGACCATCGGTGGCTGGCGCGAGGCCGGCCGGGACAACATCTACGTCACCGGTGGGGTGTCCAACCGGCGGGTGGTGACCCGCAGCTACGGCCGGTACGACATCCGGTTCCGGATGGATCAGGGCACCGGGATCGCGTATGCGCTGCTGCTCTGGCCGGGTGACAACGTCTACCCGCCGGAGATCGACATCGCCGAGGACAACGGCAAGGGCCGGGACCGGATGTACGGGGTGCTGCATCCGGTCACCGGCGACCCGATCGAGCACGACGTCGGTGGTGACTTCACCCGCTGGCACACCGCAGGTCTGGAGTGGACGCCCGACCGGCTGGTCTACACTTTGGATGGCGAGCCGTGGGCGACGATCACCGGCGACCAGGTGCCGGACGAGCCGATGGCGCTGGCCCTGCAGAGCCAGGCGTGGTACTGCGGGCACACCTGGGAGGCCTGCCCGGACGAGACCACGCCGGACGTGGTGAACCTGCAGGTCGACTGGGTCGCCATCTACGCTCCGGCCTGACGTCCGGCGTACCGGTAGACGGTGACGTCGGCGCTACGTTGGAAGACCGACCAGCCGTCCCGGCCGTCCAGCAACCGTTGCAGCCGGTCCAACGAGCCGGGCGGGAAGTAGCCGAAGTAGTCGGACTGCCGCCGCATCCCGTCGCTGATCACCAGGTACGCCGGGTCGCCGCTGAACGAGCGGAGGAACTCCTCGACCGCCGGCAGGTGCTCGCCGTCCAGCGCGGCACCGCGCAGCTGCGCCCCGACCACCAGGTCCGGCTCGCCGGCCGGCACGTCGGTGTTGAACCGCGGGTACGCCGCCGTCAGCCGACTGGGGAAATTGGAGGTGGCGACCGCGATGGTGGCACCGGGCTCGGCGGTGGCGTACAGCTGGCTGGCGGCGGCCACCTCGTCGGCGGTCTGCCGGTCCACCGCCAGCTGTCCGTGCCGACCCTGCACCGTGCCGAGGGCGAAGCCGCCGAGCGCCACGGCCACGGCCACCGCCGCGACCGGCCCCAGCCACCGCCGCCGGCGGTCGCCGCGCCGCCACTCGTCCTGACGGCCGTCGACCCGGTCGAGGCGCCGGTCGGCCCGGTCGACCACCGCGCGGGCGATCAGGAAGGCGCACCACGGCGCGGAGAACAGGAACACCCGGTAGATCGCCTCGCCGCCGTAGCTCTGCGCCGCGAGCAGGACGAACGGCGTGGCGGCCAGCAGCGCCGGCACCAGCACGGTCCGCAGCCGGCGACGGTACGCCAGCACCGCCAGCACGGTCAGCGCCCAGACGGTCAGCGCGAGTGTACGGACCACGATTGCCGAGAACGCCTGCCCGGTCGAGCCCCAGCCCTCGGCGTTGCCGGCGGCGTTGGAGAAGATGTCGAACCCGTCGAAGACGCCGAACGCCTCCGACACGAACCCGAACCGGGGCAGCAGGTAGCCGAGCACGACCACGCCCATCGCCAGCGGCAGCCAGCGGGGCCGGACCAGCCGCGGCACGGCCAGCACGGCCACCTGCGCCACCACCAGGTACGGCGACAGTTGGTGGGCGGCGGTCAGCACGGCCAGCAGCGCCAACGCCGCCACCGTCGCACCGGCCCGGACGCGGCCCGTTCCGACCCGACGGCCCGTCGCGTCGGCTCCGGCCGGTGCACGCAGCCAGGTCAGCACGATCAGCAGCACCCCGAGGCTGAGCAGGAAGCCGAACGCCTGCGGGGAGAGGTAGTCCTCCTCCACCCAGTTGACCGCGAAGAAGCCGAACACGGTCAGGTACGCCACCCGTCGGTCGTCAACGAGGGTCCGCGCGATGGCGTACAGCACCGGGGCCGCAGCCAGGTTGAAGAAGACCGACGACCAGTCGGCCAGCGTCGCCGGGGCGATGCCACCGGCCGCGCCGAGCTGCGCGGCACCGGCGAACAGCGCCGGCCACTGCTGGTAGATGTCGGTCGCCGCGTCGACCGGGTTGCCGGCCGCGATGAACTCGATCACCCCGAGGTGCTTGTACGTCCAGGCGTACTGCGGTTGGTCGAGTAGCAGCGGGGTGGTGCCGTGCAGCAGCACGACCAGCAGCACCAGGTAGCCGGCGGCGGCCAGCCCGCGCCCGGTCGCCCGCCCGGCGGCTGGCCGCAGCCCGGCGAGCGCGGTGACGAAGCCGGCGACGGTGAGCGCCACGGCGGCCAGGAAGAACGGACTGACGGTGGCGAGCAGCCCGAAATCGCCCACCCGGGTCACATCGGTGCTGGACACCGCGACCCACCACAGCGCCAGCGCCACGCCGATCACCGCGGCGTGTGCCAGCAGCGGCCGCCCGGCACCCGGCAGCGTCAGCCTCCCGGCAACGACCGGCCGTCGGGCCGGGTCCGGGTGGGAGCCCTGGCGTGCCGCCGGCGCGGCCCGGAGCAGACCGGCGGCGCTGACGGCTGCCACCGCCACCGCCAGCGCGCCGACGGCCAGCCTGGGCTGCCACCAGCCGGCCCAGACCGACCCGGTGGCCACGGCCACGTACCCGGCCAGGCTGGCCAGTACGGTCGTCGCCCACCGGGTCGCCGTCGGCCGGACGGTCAGGTGGCTGAGCAGCGCGGCACCCGGACCCAGGGCGGCGAACGCGACCGCGGCCGGGGCCTGCCACGGGCCGCCCACGGCCAGGCCGGACAGGGCCAGGACCGCGACGACCAGGCCGGTGTACGCCTGAGCGGTGCGCCCGGCCCGGGTCGCCGCCCGCCCCACGGCCCGCGTCGGCGCGGCCGCTGGCTCGGGGAGTGGGCTAACGGGGAGCGGGCGGACGGGACGCAGGGCGAGATCGGTCATCCGGCACCTCCGGTGTCGGCGGTAACGGTCCCGGACTCGGCGGAACGTCGGGCCCAGGCCGGGGCGCTGGTCGCGTCGCCGGTCGCCCGGTAGCGGCGGATCAGCCCGGGAAGCAGCACGATCGCCACCGCGGCCTGTGCCATACACAGCGCGGCCGCCGGCGCGATGATTCCGACCCGGGGCAACCCGACCCAGCTGACCAGCAGGAACGCGGCGGTGCCGACCGACTGCACGGTCACCACCGGCCACATCCGCTTCTCCATCATCGCGAACGCGCAGTAGAGCAGGATCACCCCGGTGAACGGCAGCGACAGCCCGATCAGCCGCAGTGTGTCGGCACCCTCGACGGCGTACTGCCCGCCGAGCAGCCGCAGCAGCGGCCCGGCCGCCCCGGCGAGCACCGCCGCACCCGGCAGCACCACTGCGGCGACCAGCAGGACCGCCCGGTCGACGTGTGCCCGGGCCGCCGCCGCGTCGCTGGACGCGGTGACCACGAACGAGGTGACGACGTTCCACAGCAGCGTGCTGCCGGCCACCCCGATCACCCACGGGATGTAGAAGTAGGCGCTGGCGGTGGCGCCCAGCACGCTGGCGACCAGCACCGGCGGCAGGTACGCGACGGCGTTGGTGAGCAGCCCGTTGACGTACTCGGCGGAGGCGAAGCCGAGCAGTTCCCGCCGGGCCGGGGCCGGCGCCGCCGGTGCGGTGCGGGCGTGCGCCGGGGCGAGCCGGGCCAGCACCCACCAGTTGACCCCGAGCATGGTCGCCAGCATCGGCACCGACCAGGCGACCAGCATGCCGTCGCCGGCGGCGGTGCCGGCCAGCAGCGGCAGCAGCGCCACCTTGGCGGTGGACGCGACCACGTTCTTCGCCGGTACGCTGCCGGCCCGCCGCAGCGCGGTCAGCACCCCGTCGGTGATGAAGAAGATCGCTGTGCCGACCACGGCGGCAACGAAGAACAGCCGCTGCGTCGGTGCCGGGCCGATGATGCCGGTGCCCATGCCGAGGGCCAGGAACCCGCCGCTGAGCAGCAGTGACATTGCCGCCGACGCGGCGTAGCCGGTGAGCACCAGTCGGCGGGTGTGCCGGCCGGCGCCGGGCAGGAACCGGGCGTACAGGTTGATCAGGTTGAGCTGGGCGAGCCCGGCCAGCAGCGTCATCGCCGACACCGCCGCCGACGCCCGGCCGACCGCCTCCGGCGCGAACCAGCGAGCGGCCACCACCCAGAACACGAACCCGAGCGCGGCGCTGGCGACCGTGGAGGTCATCAGCGCCGCCGCGCTGCGCAGCAGCGCCGGGCGGCGGACCACCACCACCGCCGGTGGCGGGACGGTCGTGCCGGCGGCGGTCACGGCCAGCCCCGCATCCGGCGGCTCAGCCGTCGGCCGGCCATCCGGCTGCGCAGGTACGCGACCGGCCCGGCGAGCAGCCCGCGCCGGTTGGCGCCGACCAGCTCGCGGGGGAAGTCGTCGCGCAGCCCGGCCAACCGCTGCCCGCCACCGCCGCCGAACGTGTCGCGCAGCGCGGTCGGGGCGAGCCGCAGCAGCGGTCCGAGCAGCCGAGGTTCGCGCAGCAGCAAACTGGTGTAGGCGGCGGTCAGCCCGGTGCCGTAGCCGACCAGCTGGTTGCGCAGCCCGGCCAGGTCGCGGCGGTGGTGGTGCCAGACCAGGGCGCTGGGCTGGTAGGCGACGGTGCCGTCGGCGACCAGCACCTGCATCAGGGCCAGAGTGTCCTCGGAGCCCATCGCGGGGGTGCCGGCGCCGAGCGCGGTGTCGAAGCCGCCGATGCGCTCCAGCACGCCGGGTCGGAAGGCCATGTTGCCGCCGGCGCCGAACGGCGGCAGCGGGTAGAGCGGGCTCTGCCGGTGCGCGGTGGCCGGCGAGAACACGTCCGGCGTGAAGCCACGGCCCTTGCTGTGCCCGCCGTACTGCTCGAACCACAGCTGCGCGTCAGTGGCGAGTTCGGCCGGCGCGATGGCTCCGGTGACCGCGTCGGCCTGCGGGTGGTCGGCCAGGGCGCGGGCGATCTCGGCGAGCCAGTGCGGGTCGGCCACCTCGTCGTCGTCGATCCAGGCGACGATCTCGCCGACGGTGGCACGCAGCGCCCGGTTGCGGGCGTGCGACAGCCCGGGCCGGGGTTCGCGGACGTAGTCGACCGGTGCCCCGTGGCCGTCGGCTGCCCCGCCGCCGCCGGCGGCGCGGGCGACCACCCGGACGGTGGCGTCGCTGACCGGCGCGTTGTCCACCACCAGCACCCGGAACCGGGGGTACTGCTGGGCCAGCACGCTGTCCAGGGTGCGGGCCAGCCCGGCGGGCCGTTCCCGGGTGCAGACGACCACGGTGATGTGCGGCGCGTCGTCGAGCACCTCGGCCCGCCGGGTCAGGTAACCGGGTTCGGGCCGGTCGGCCGGGGGGATCTCCCGGTCGACGGCGGCGGCGAGGTCCGCGCCGGTCAGCCCGTGCGGCGGTACGTCGAGCAGCAGCGCGCCGATCGGCTGGGTGAACTGGCGGACCAGCAGCCAGGCGCGTTCCACCCGGCGGCCGGCCGGGTCGGTCCCGGGGACGTCCGGGAGCCGGTCGGTGACTTCCAGGTCGATGACGGTGGCCGAGATCCGGTCCGCGGTGCCGGCCGGGAAGTGCACAGAGGTACGTGGGTTCATCGTGCGGCTCCGATCGGTGGGCGTGGGGACGGAGTCGGGCTGCCGGCGCCGGGCCCGCCGGTCGGCCGCCGGCTGGCCGGTACGGTCCCACCGGTCAGTGCGGTGCGGCCGGCGAGTTCGGTCAGCGCGCCCGTGGCCGCGGCGGCGGTGCCGGCGAGGATGGCGCCGGCTCGGGCGGCGTGCCGGTAGCCGCGCCCGCGTAGGGCGGCCCCGGTCTCCCGGCGCAGTGCGGCGGGCAGCGTACGGTGCAGGTAGTCCTGCTCGGCGCCGAGGCTGGGTGCGCCGTCGAGCAGCCCGGCCATCATGATCTTGCCGCGGCCTTCGGCGTAGCAGCGGCGCAGGAAGTAGCGGAAGGTGCTGTGCGTGGCGGGCACGCCGTGCGAGATGACCGCCTGGGGCACGTACCACCACTGCCCGCCGATGACTGCGGCCATCCGCAGGCAGAGTTCGGTGTCCTCGGGCCGTGCCCGGTTGCCGACCTTGCCGAAGCCGGTGCGGAAACCGCCGACGGCGAGGAACGCGTCGCGGCGTACCGCCATGCTGGCCGACCAGACATTGCGTACCGGTCCGGGCCGGACCGGCTGGCCGGCGTACGAGCCGCCGACCGCCCACCGGAACTCGGCGGGGAACCAGCTGGGCTGGTGCCGTTCCCAGGCGGGTTCGATGGCGCCGCCGGCCCCGATCACGTTGGGGTCGGCGAACGCGGCGACCAGCCCGGCCAGCCAGCCGGGGTGGGCGACGACGTCGTCGTCGAGGAACACCACCAGGTCGGTGCGGGCGTGCCGGGCGCCGGTGTTGCGGTTGCCGGAGACACCCCGCTGGTACGCGTTGTCGAGCACGGTCACCGCGGGCAGTTCCCGGCGGATCCGGTCGGCGAGCGCCGGGTGATGATCGACCACCACGATGATCTCGGCCGGTTCGAGGTCCTGCCGGCGGACGGACTCGACGGCGGTACGCAGCCCGGCGAGCCGGTCCGGGTGGTGGGTCGGGACCACCACGCTGACGGTCGGTCGGGGCATCACTCAGCCCTCCTCGGCGGTCACCGGTACGGCGGCGGTCCGCTGCCGGCGGTGCTGCCGGCGGCGGGTCCGGCGCAGTCGGCGTTCGCGGCCGAACTCACTGAGGATGGTGCGCAGCACCCGGGTGCCGTCACGCACCGTGTCGAGGTTGCTCTCGCCGTGGATCCGCAGGTGCTCGATGCTGGGCACCTCGGTGATCCGCATCCCGTGGGCGGCGACCCGGACGTTGATCAACGTCTCGATCTCGAAGCCGTCGCCCCACAGCTTGCCGCCGTCGGCGGGTCCCGGGGTGGTCGGGTCGGGCAGGTCCAGCGCTGGGACCACCCGCCGCCAGAAGGCGTTGTAGCCGTAACACAGGTCGGTGAACCGGGTGCCGAACAGCAGGTTGACCATCCCGTTGAGACCTTCGTTGCCGAGCCGGCGCAGTGGGGTGATGTCGTGGCTGCCGCCACCGGCGCGGAAGCGGGAACCCTTGGCGAAGTCGGCTCCGGCGAGCAGCGCGGCGACGAAGCGCGGGATCTCGGCCGGGTCGGTCGACCCGTCGGCATCGATCATCACCACGATGTCGCTGGTTGCGGCGGCGAAGCCGCAGGCGAGGGCGTTGCCCTTGCCGGTACGGGTCTGCCGAACGATCCGCATCGTCGGCCAGAGTTCCCGGGCGACCTGCACCGTACGGTCGACCGAGCCGCCGTCGACGACGACGACCTCGTCGACGTCACGGGGGAGCCGGGCGAAGACGTGCGGCAGGTTCCGTTCCTCGTTGATGGTGGGGATGACGACGGTCACCGACGGCAGGTGCGGGCCGTGCCGGGTCGGCGGTGGGGTCGGGTGCGGCGCTGCCGGCGTCGGGCGCAGGCGAGGGTTGGTGTAGACGGACATGCCGGTGTCCTCCGGGGGGTGGGGGAGGGTGCGGGACACAGGCGACGCGGGGCCGTTCGCGAGCCGCCCGGACTGACTAGCGGTCCATCACCGGGGGTCAACAACCTGATATGCCGGTTATTTCGGACCCCGCGTGGCTCAGTGGGCTGGGTCACATCCGCCGTTGCGTGGCGGGTCCGATCAGGGCCGGCATGAAGTGGTGCCGGGCGTGCCCGCAGAGCCGTGCCGGGCGGGAAATCGTCACCAGCAGGTTCCGGACGGTTGCGGTGGGAGCGTTCCCATGACATGATGATGATCGATTGGCGCTGCGGAGCCAGCCAAGCGCACCTGTTTCGCCGAGGGCAACCGGTTCTTCCGGTCGGCGATTCGACCGCCGAGTCGTCCATTCCGACGACAGGTGGTGCACCGACCTCACCAAGGTCCCCGGCCGTCGTGCCGGCGACCAGTTATGTCGCGAGGAGACAACTCCGCATGAACCTCAATCCACTACGCGGCGCTGGGCGCTCGCGGATGCGTCGCGGCCTGTCCGCGGCCGCCGCGGTCGTACTCGGCTCCGGTGTGCTCGTGGTCGCGGCCACTCAGGCCAGCGCCGCCGCCGGGTGTCGGGTCGACTACTCGGTCAACCAGTGGAACACCGGATTCACCGCCAACCTGACCATCACCAACCTGGGTGACCCGCTGAGCAGTTGGGCCCTGGAGTGGGACTACTCCGGCAACCAGCAAATCACCCAGGCGTGGAACAGTGAATTCACCCAGAGTGGCAGTCGGGTGACTCTGCGCAATGCGCCGTGGAATGGCTCGCTGGGTACGAACGCCAGCGTCAACCCCGGCTTCAACGCGAGCTACTCCGGCACCAACACCGCGCCCACGGTGTTCCGCCTCAACGGTGTGGCGTGCAACGGCGGCACCACGCCGACGACCGCCCCGCCGACGACCGCCCCGCCGACGACCGCCCCCCCGACGACGGCGCCGCCGCCGACGACCGCCCCGCCGCCGACGTCCCCGCCGCCGAGCGGGCCGCGGGTGGACAACCCGTACGTGGGTGCCGACGTGTACGTGAACCCGATCTGGAGTGCGAACGCGGCGGCTGAGTCGGGTGGTAGCCGGATCGCTGATCAGCCGACGGGTGTGTGGCTGGACCGCACGAGTGCGATCTACGGCAACAACAGCCCGACCACCGGTGACATGGGTCTGGCGGACCATCTGGACGAGGCGGTGCGGCAGGACGCGGCGAACGGTAGCCGCCCGCTGGTCTTCCAGGTCGTGATCTACAACCTGCCGGGTCGGGACTGTGCGGCGTTGGCGTCCAACGGTGAGCTGGGTCCGGACGAGATCGACGCGTACCGGGACGATTACATCGATCCGATCGCGGAGATCGTGGGTCGGGCGGAGTACCGGAATCTGCGGATCGTGGCGGTGGTCGAGATCGATTCACTGCCGAACCTGGTGACGAATGTGGGTTCCCGGGTCACGGCGACGCCCGAGTGTGACGTAATGCTGGCGAACGGCAACTACGTGACGGGTGTCGGCTACGCGATCTCGCAGTTGGCGGATGTGCCGAACGTGTACAACTACATCGACGCCGGGCACCACGGCTGGATCGGCTGGGAGGACAACTTCGGGCCGACGGCGCAGATCATCGCGCAGGCGGCGAACGCGTCCGGTGCGTCGCCGTCGGACGTCCACGGGTTCATCACGAACACGGCGAACTACTCGGCGTTGCAGGAGCCGTACATCACGGTGGACAGCAACACCCGTCAGTCGTCGTGGATTGACTGGAACAACTACAACGACGAGTTGACGTTCGCGCAGGCGTTCCGGCAGGGGCTGGTGCAGGCCGGATTCCCGTCGAGCGTCGGCATGCTGATCGACACGTCGCGGAACGGCTGGGGCGGTCCGGACCGTCCGACCGGTCCGAGCAACGCTGGCGATGTGGACACCCGCGTAGACGAGTCGCGGATCGACCGACGGTTCCAGAAGGGCAACTGGTGCAACCAGTCGGGTGCCGGTCTGGGCGAGCGTCCGACCGCGGCGCCGGCGAGTGGGATCGACGCGTACGTGTGGATCAAGCCGCCGGGTGAGTCGGACGGTTCGAGTTCGGAGATCCCGAACGACGAGGGTAAGGGTTTCGACCGGATGTGTGACCCGACATACACGGGTAACCCGCGGAACAACAACAACATGAGTGGTGCCCTGCCGGGCGCGCCGGTTTCCGGGCACTGGTTCTCGGCCCAGTTCCAGGAGCTGATGGCGAACGCGTACCCGCCGTTGTGACAAGGCTGGACGCTCGACACTGAGCGGGGCCCGGCGCCGGACACGGCACCGGGCCCCGCCCCATTCTGGTCACCGAGCGCCCTCCGGATCACCCCGGTCGGCGCACGGCACCGCTCAGGTCAGGGCACGGTGCGTTCAATCGCTGCGGCACCGTCGCGTTCCAGTTCCTGACGCGCCCGATCCACCTGCCCCGGGCTGCCGTCGCCACCCTTGGCCACTGCGAGATCCGCTGCCTCCCACGGCTGCTCGGCGCCGGTCCGTACCCGTGCCGAGCCGGACCGGCCGTCCGGCGGCTGAAAATCCGGACCGTCCTGCTCCGTGTCCGGATCGGTGACCAGCAGCGGCACCGTGGTGTCGTCCTCGACAGCGGCCGCCACTGCCGGTTCCTCCTCCAGCGGCACCCGGCCGATCGCATTGTCCCGGTCCGTCATGGCTGCCCCCTCCCGTCGGAGCCGTCGAGGACAGGGGTACCCGGGGCAGGGGCGGATATGCGCGGGCGCCGGCCGGCGGATATGCGCGACCTCCGGCGCCAGCTGTGCCGGAGGTCGCAAAGATTGGGAAGGTCGGTTTCTGGCGAGGCTCAGAGCGACAGCACCCGGTCCAGCAGGTCCCGGTAGCGGCGGACCGCCATCCGCAGTTGCTCGGTGTCCTCCGGGCCGGCGTCGGTCCACCCGCCGAGTTCGTCGCGCTGCGCGGTCAACGCCGCGGTGAGCGCCTCGACGGCCTCCGTCACCAGGCTCTGTGCCTCGCCCGCCGCGGCGTGCGGGTCGTCGACAAAGCGCAGTTGCACGTCCCGCCACCGGTCCCGGAACGCGTCGGCCTGCTCCGCCGCGAAGACTCCCGCTGGCGCCGGCTGCCGGGTCTGCTGTGGTTCGCTGCCGTCGCCCGCTCGTACGGTGTCGTCCTCGCTGGGATCGCGCGGCTCGTGCAGCCGCTCCGGGCCGGCCATCGCCGAGGCCGCGACCGCACCGCCGACGGTGGCGGCGCCGAACGCGGTCGGCTGTTCGACCGGTTCGTGGTGGACCGGCTCGTTCCGCTCGGGCGTCGCCACGCCGGAGACGATTTCGGTACGGTCCGGGTCAACGTATCCGTCGTGTTCGTGACCGGCGTCAGGTCGGCCCGGTCCGCTGTTCGGGGTGATGACCTCGGTACGTTCGTCGTGCCACTGATCGGTGCGGGCCATGGTGTCTCTCCTCAGCGGGTCGAAGCTTCCGTCGGGGTCGAGGCTTGCTGGGTCGGTGCCGCGGTGGGCACGGGGTCCTCGCCGAGCAGCTCTGCGAAGAGCGCCCGGTAGTGCACCACGGCCTGACGCAACTGCTCGGTGCTCGCTTCCCCGCGCTCGTTGGCCAGATGGACCTCGTGCGCCTCGCGGTACCTGCCGAGCGTACGGGCGTGCTCCACGGAGAGCTGAGCCACCTGCTCGTCGTAGTCGCCGGTCGGGTAGCCGAGCTCGGCGATCAGCCGGGTGAGCAGTTCGTCGGCGTCGCCGACCGCGGCGCCGGGTGCGTCGACGAACCGGGTCTGCACCTCGGCCCAGGCGGCGGCGTAGCGGGCGCGGGACGTTTCGGACAGCGGGGTCAGGGTCAACTCGGCGTGCCGGTGTTCTCGCTGCCGGAGCTCGCGCTCGGCGGCGCTGCGGCTGTCCTGCTCGGCGACGACCCGGTCGTACTCCGGACCGAAGGTGCTACGCAGGTCGTGGCGCCGCCGCCACCGGATCCAGAGCAGGGCGAGCGCCGCGAGCGCGACGAGAAGTACGGCGGCGATGAGGACGATCTCGATGAGCGACATGGTTGTTCCTCCTTCTCGCCCCGGTATTCCCGCTCGACCCGGTTCCTCAATCCGGGTTTGTCACATTTCCTTGACGACCTCGCCGGCATCTGATCCGGATCGCTCGCCGGGATGGTTCGCTGCAGGTCGGGACAACGACCGTGGATGCCGCCAGGTGCGGCCGCTTTCGGGACGCTCCGTGCCCACAATCGACCGCTGGGTGCCTCTGGTAGTGCCTGAGCCGTTAATTACGTATCCTTCCGGAGGCGCCGGACGCGACTGACCATCCACTCACCCGGACCGGTCGGTTCCGCATCCGCCGCGCCAGCTCAGCCACCACCGCGCCGGCGAGGTCTGATGAATACCCGCAACTGGTCGATCCGCTCGAAGATCGTTGCGCTGGTCGCTGTCCCGATCGCCGCGCTGCTGGCGCTGTGGATCTTCGCGACGTCGTTGACCATCGGCCCGGCGCTGAGCCTGCTGGGTGCCCAGGCACTGCTCGACGACGTCGGCCGCCCCGGCGAGGCGGTGGTGGCCGAGCTGCAGCGGGAACGCCGGCTCTCCGTGGTGTATCTGTCCCGCGCCGAGGGGCAGAACGCGCTGCGCGCCGGTGACCTGCGGCAGTTGCGCGACCAGTGGAAGGCCACCGACGCGGCGATCGACGAGTTCCGGCGCTCCGCTCGCGGCGACGAACCGCCGGCGGACCCGGCTGTGCTGGACGAGCGGATCGCGGCGACCCTGTCCGAGCTGGAGCTGCTGCCGTCCGGCCGAGGGTTCGTCGAACGTCGGGAGATGGACGCAGCCGGCGCGCTCGGCCTGTACAGCGGCATCGTCGACACCGCGTTCCAGATGTTCGCAGCGTTGGCCGGGCTGCCGGACAACGAGATCAACCGGCAGGCGCGGGCGCTGACCGACATCGGCCTGGGCCGTGATCTGCTCGGCCGGACCGACGCTCTGCTCGCCGGGGCCTTCGCCGCTGGCGAGCTGACCCCCGCCGGCCACCTGCAGTTGGTGCAAATCGTCGCCAACCAGCGGTTGCTGTTCGACCGGGCGGTGGCCGAGCTGCCCGACCCGGACAGCCGGACCTACCACCAGCTTGCCGCCGGTGACGACTACACCGGGCTGCGGCAGATGCAGGACACGCTGATCGCCGGTGGGCCGGCCGAGGACGGGCTGCCAGTATCCGAGTCCCGCTGGCGGGCCAGCTACCAGTCGGTTCAGGAGCAGCTGCGGGACTTCGAGCTGCTCGCCGCTGACGCGCTGGCCGAACGCAGCATGCCGACCGCGATCGCCATCCTGGCCCGGCTCGCCGCAGCCGGACTGGTCGGCCTGGCCGCGGTGATCGTCTCCGTGGTCATCTCGCTGCGGGTCGGCCGGTCGTTGATCCACCGGTTGACCGGGTTGCGCGCCGCCGCCCTGGAGCTGGCCGGCGAGCGGCTGCCCGGGGTGGTCGCCCGGCTACGCCGCGGCGAGGACGTCGACGTCGTCACCGAAGCCCCGCCGCTGGAGTACGGCGCCGACGAGATCGGCCAGGTCGGGCACGCGTTCAGTGAGGTGCAGCGGACCGCCGTACGGTCGGCCGTCGAGGAGGCGGCGCTGCGTCGTGGGCTGAACGAGACGTTCCTCAACATCGCCCGACGCAGCCAGACGCTGCTGCACCGGCAGCTGGCCGTACTGGACCGGATGGAACGGCGCAGCACCGATCCGACGGAGCTGGAGGACCTGTTCCGGGTCGACCACATGGCCACCCGGATGCGCCGGCACGCCGAGGACCTGGTGATCCTCGCAGGAGCTGCGCCGGGCCGGGGATGGCGCAACCCGGTACCGGTGGTCGACGTGATCCGGGGGGCCGTCTCCGAGGTCGAGGACTACGCCCGGGTGCACGTCACGACCGTGGAGGCCGCAGCCGTCGCCGGCCGGGCCGTGGGTGACGTCATCCACCTGCTGGCCGAGCTGATCGAGAACGCCACGTCCTTCTCCCCGCCGCAGACCCGGGTCACCGTGATCGGCCAGAGCCTGCCCAAGGGGTACGCGGTCGAGGTTGAGGACCGGGGCCTCGGCATGGAACCGGACGCGGTCGAGGATGCCAATCAGCGCCTCGCCGAGTCGCCGAACTTCGACCCCCACAACAGCGCCCGGCTCGGTCTGTTCGTCGTCGCCCAGTTGGCGGCCAAGCACGGCGTACGGGTCCGACTCCGGCCGTCACCGTTCGGCGGGATCACCGCCGTCACGCTGATCCCGGCTGAGCTGGTGGTGCCCGAGTCCGAGGTGCTGGCGCTACCGTCCGGCCGGCCACCCACAGCACTGACCACGGTGCGGTCGAGCCCGGCACCGGACCCGCCCGCCCGCCCGACCTCCGCGCCGCCGGCGGAGCCAACCGGGGCGCAGCCGCCGGCCCGCCGCCGTCCCACCACCCTGCCGACCCGGCGGTCCAGCGGTGCCGGCGCGACCACCGAGGACGGCCTGCCGCGCCGGGTACGCCAGTCCAGCCTGGCGCCCCAACTGCGCCAGGCACCCGATCCGTCCGCAGCCGACGGTCAGCTGCGGGAAGCCCCGCAACGGTCCCCGCAGGAGGTGCGGTCCCTGATGTCCGCGTTGCAGGCGGGAACCGCCCGGGGCCGGCAGGCGGCCGGCCTGCCAGCGGCCGGGCAGCCGGGTGGTGCCGGCGACACGACGCCGATCGTCGACGGCGGCTCGGTGCTGCCGGTCGGCGACGGCAGCACCGGTTCCGGCGACGAGCCGGCTTCCGTGGCATTGGAACCGTCCCCGACCGGGTCGACCGGCCCGGTCCGGGGCACCGCGACTCCGCCTCCGGGCGCGGTGCTGCCGCCCCCGGCGACGGAAGAGTCGGAGAGGGAGCTGTAGCTGTGCACACCATGCGGCATGCGATGAACCTCGACTGGCTGCTCGACGATCTCGTCGACCGGGTCCCGACCGCGCAGCAGGCCGTCGTGCTGTCCGCCGACGGCCTGCTGATGGGCGCGTCGCGGGGGCTGACCCGGGAGGGTGCCGAGCACATGGCGGCGATGGCCGCCGGCTTCCAGAGCCTCGCCAAGGGTGCCAGCCGGCACTTCGGGTCGGGTCCGGTACGGCAGACCGTGATCGAGATGGAGTCGGCGTACTTGTTCGTCACTGCGGCCGGGCACGGGGCCTGCCTGGCGGTGCTCAGCGCGGCCGACGCGGACATCGGTCTGATCGCGTACGAGATGGCGATGCTGGTCACCCGGGTCGGGCAGACTCTCAGCACGCCGAGCCGGCCACCTGCGGCGCAATCAGATGCGGGGTGACCCGGCCGGACCCCACGACTGGCTGGACTCCGACGCCGGCCCGGTGGTCCGTCCGTACGCGGTGACCGGTGGTCGGGTGCAGCCGACCGGTGCCACCTTCGACCTGCTGGCCTTCGTGGTGGCGAAGGCCCCGGAGGGCGCCGGCGTCGAAGTTCCGCTGCAGCCGGAACATCGGCGCATCGTCGGGCTGGCCCAGCAGCCGGTCTCGGTCGCCGACCTGGCGGCCGACCTCGATCTCGCGCTCGGTGTGGTCCGGGTCCTGCTCGGGGACCTGCTCGCCGCCGGACTGATCGCCCTCTACGAACCCCCGGCTTCGGCCGCTCACCCCCACGACGACATACTCAAGGCGGTGGTCAATGGACTCCGTGCGCTCTGACCGGCACAAGCCCTCCCGGCGGGTCCCACTCGCGCTGAAGATTCTCATCGCGGGCGGTTTCGGCGTCGGGAAGACCACCCTGGTCGGCGCGGTCAGTGAGATCCGTCCGCTGCAGACCGAGGAGGTGCTGACCAGCGCCAGCCTGGGCACCGACGATACGTCCTGGGTGGAGGGCAAGAACACCACGACCGTCGCGATGGACTTCGGCCGGATCACCATCAACGAAGATCTGCAGGTCTATCTGTTCGGTACGCCGGGCCAGGACCGGTTCTGGTTCCTCTGGGACGAGTTGGCGTTCGGCGCGCTCGGTGCGGTGGTGCTGGCCGACACCCGTCGGCTCGCCGACTGTTTCCCGTCGGTCGACTACTTCGAGCAACGGGGCACGCCGTTCGTGGTCGGGGTCAACTGCTTCGAGGGGGCGCAGCAGTTCAGTCAGGACTCGGTGCGCCGTGCGCTCGACCTCGACCCGGCGGTGCCGATCGTGCTGTGCGACGCCCGCAACCGTGGCTCGGGCAAGACGGTGCTGATCGCGTTGGTCGAGCATGTCGCCTATCTGCGCGGTCAGCCGGTGCCGGCGGGCTAACCTGCGGCCGGGTGCCGGCCGGTGTCGACCAGCACGACGTCCAGCCGGCGCGGCCCGTGTACCCCTTCGATTCGGTTCAGTTCGATGTCACTGGTGGCGGACGGCCCGGAGATCAGCGTGATCGGTCGGGTCGGGTCGGCCAGCCGGGCCAGTGCCGCCGGCACCCCGGCTACCACCTGGTTGGTTCGGACCACGCAGACGTGGAGGTCGGGCACCAGGGTGAGCCGGCGCGGGCCCTGCGCCGGCCCGGTGTCCAGCAGCACCGTCCCGGTCCGGCCGATCGCCACCGCGCACCCGGTCAGTGCGGTCAGGCCCGGCCGGTCCAGGTCGGTGACGGTCAGCGGCCGGGCCGGGTGGTCGCGCAGTACCTCCCCGGAGAAGTCGCGTAGCCAGTCGCCCGGCAGGTCCTGCGGCACCGCGACCCGGCGCACCCCGGTGAGCACCTCGGCGATCCGGTCGGCCAACTGGTCCGGAAAGCACCGGTGCACCGTCGCCCGGTAGTCGATCAGCCGGTCCATCAGGAGAGCGGCAGGGTCGGCATCGGCAGGGTCGGCGTCGGCTGTTCGGTAGTCGCGTGGCACCCGTACCGCAACCGCCGCCGGCCGGTGGTCCCGCGCCGCCCGCAACCGGGCCAGAATCTCGGTACGGGCGTCAGTCACCGCGCGGCCTCCCGTCCTCGTGCGGTCCGGTCCTGTCGTCCTGCGGTCCGGTCCTGTCGTCGGAGCGGGCCAGCCACCAGTCACGGAAACTCTGCCGGGGTGGCACCGGTGCGTCCCGGCTGGCCGTCCAACCGGCCAACGGCCACGGCAGTCGGCGGACCGTGCCGCGCCGTCCGGCGGCCAGCCGCACCGGGGCGGCGACCCGCCGGGCGGCGCGTAGCGCGGCGGCGTACCGTCGGCGGTCGCGCATCACCCAGGACATCGCGCCCATCGCGGTGCGCTCGGCGGACGGGCGCCGGCGGGCCTCGTCGACCCCACGCTGGCGCAGGTGCACCAGCACCTGCGGGATGTCGATGCGTACCGGGCAGGCGTCGAAGCAGGCACCGCAGAGGGTCGAGGCGTACGGCAGGGTCCGGTTGGCTCCGGCCCGGGGGCCGGTGAGCTGCGGGGAGAGGATCGCCCCGATCGGCCCCGGATACACCGAGCCGTACGCGTGGCCACCGACCCGCTCGTAGACCGGGCAGACGTTCAGACAGGCGGAGCAGCGGATGCAGCGCAGCGCCTGGCGGCCGACCGGGTCGGCGAGGGTGTCGGCCCGGCCGTTGTCGAGCAGCACGATGTGCAACTCCTGCGGCCCATCGCCGGGGGTCACCCCGGTCCACATCGAGGTGTACGGGTTCATCCGTTCGCCGGTCGACGAACGCGGCAGCAACTGCAGGAAGATCTCCAGGTCCCGGAAGGTCGGGACGATCTTCTCCACCCCGACCACCGAGATCATCGTCTGCGGCAGAGTCAGGCACATCCGTCCGTTGCCCTCGGACTCGACCACCACCAGGGTGCCGGTGCGTGCCACGGCGAAGTTCGCCCCGGAGATCGCCACTCGCGCGGTAAGGAACCGTTCCCGCAGGTGGCGGCGGGCCGCCTCGGCCAGCGCCGGCGGGTCGTCGGTGAGGGTGGTCAGGTCGACACCGGGCATCCGGCGGGCGAAGATCTCCCGGATCTGCGTCCGGTTGTAGTGGATCGCCGGGACCAGGATGTGCGACGGCGTGTCGCCGGCCAGCTGGACGATGAGCTCGGCGAGGTCGGTCTCGATCGCTTCGATGCCGGCCGCCGCGAGGGTCTCGTTGAGCCCGATCTCCTGGGTGACCATTGATTTGATCTTGACGACCTGGTCGGCGCCGGTTCGCCGGACCAGGTCGGTCACCACCCGGCCCGCTTCGGCCCCGTCCCGCGCCCAGTGCACCTGGGCCCCGGCGGCGGTGGCCGCCGCCTCGAACTCGGCGAGCAGCTCGGGCAGGCGGGCCAGCACGTCGTCCTTGACCGCCGCCCCGGCGACCCGCAGCGCCTCCCAGTCCGGCAGCTCGGCGACCATCCGTTCCCGCTTGTCGCGGATGGTGCGGGTGGCCCGGTGCAGGTTGGCCCGCAGCTGGGCGTTGCCCAGCTCGCGGGCCGCCGCGGTGGGAAACGGCAGCCGGGCGGTCACGTTGCCGGTGCCGCTGTCGTTGCTGGTGCTGGTGCTGGTCAATTCGGCTCCTCCGCCGTGCCGGCCAGGATCTGCGCGTAGTGCACCGCTCGCACCGGGCTGCGGAACCGGGTCAGCCCGCCGCCGATCTGGGCCAGGCACGAGTTGTCGGCCGCCGCCAGGTAGCGGGCGCCGGTGCCGCGTACCGCCCGGCACTTGTCGGCCAGCATGGCGCTGGAGACGGCGGCGTTGCGCATCGCGAAGGTGCCGCCGAAACCGCAGCACTCCTCGGCGTCCGGCAGGTCGCGCAGGTCGATCCCGCGGACCGCACGCAGCAGCCGCAGCGGCCGGTCGCCCAGCCGCAGCATTCGCAGCCCATGGCAGGTCGGGTGGTAGGTGACCGAGTGCGGGAAGGCGGCTCCGACATCGGTGACGCCGAGCACGTTGACCAGCAGTTCGGACAATTCGTACACCCGGGGTCGCAGTTCGTCGACCGCGGCGGCGAGCGCCGGGTCGTCGGCGGCCAGTCGCGGGTACGCGTCGCGGACCATCGCCACGCACGAACCGGACGGCGCGACCACCACCGCGTGGTCACGGAACGTCTCGACGAACCGGCGGACCAGGGGTATCGCCTCGGCCCGGTACCCACTGTTGCCGTGCAGTTGCCCGCAGCAGCTCTGGTCGAGCGGAAAGTCGACGGTGTGCCCGAGCCGCTCCAGCAACTGCACGACGGCCCGCCCGGTGCCCGGGTAGAGCACGTCGTTGACGCAGGTGACGAAGAGTGCGACGCGCATCGGGTCAGCCCTGCCGGAAGTAGGGGAGGTGGCGTTGCCGGGCGGCGAGCAGATGCTCGCACACCGCTGTCTCGGCCCGGTCCGGATCGCCGGACGCCACCGCGTCGACGATCCGGTGGTGTTCGGCCCCGCTGGTGCGGTAGTGGGTCGGCGGGAAGTGCAGCCGGAACAGGTGCAGGTGCGGCCGGAGGCGGACGACCGCGTCGTGCAGCATCCGGTTGCCGGACTGCTCGGCGAGCAGGTTGTGGAACCGGGCGTCCTGGGCGGTGAAGGCGGCGATGCTCGCGTAGCCCTGCGCGCCGGGTACCGGACCGGGCAGGTCGGCGGCCTCGCGGAGCAGGTCGATGGCGGCCGGCTCGGCCCTCGCCGACCGAGCGGCGACCCGCCGGGCGGCGGCGGTCTCCAGGATCAGCCGCATCTCGACGAGTTCGTCGAACTCGTCGCGGGTAAGCAGTGGCGTGGCGGTGTATCCGACCAGCGGGCGCTTGCGGACCAGCCCGTCGGCTTCCAGCCGGGCGAGCGCCTCGCGTACCGGGGTGGGGGAAACCCGCAGGTCGCGGGCCAGGGCGTCGATGTTGATCCGGGCGCCCGGGGCGACCACGTGGTCCATCACCTGGGCGCGGACGGTCTCGTACACGTCGTCGGTGAGGGTGAGACGACGCGCTGGCCGCACGGGGCCCTCCTCGGTGCTCGACCCGCAGGCACCGGCCGTGGATCGGCCGGCCCGGCAGCGGGTAGATCAAAGATCCTATAGGATCGCTCGAATTGAATCGAGTGTCCGACGTCGGTGGGCCCGGGTTGCGGTCAGGCCCGGCCGACGCGGATGGCGGAAGGGAGTCCGGTGCGCGCAGCGGAGCCGAATCCGGCGGCAGAGACGATCTACCTCGGCTGCTACACAGCCGAGGGCGGTGGGAACGGGACCGGGGTGATGGTCGCCCGACGGGATCCGGCGACCGGCCAGCTCAGCGAGCCTACGCTGGGCGCCGAGTGCGCCTCGCCGTCGTTCCTCGCCCGGCACCCGCGCCGTCCGGTGCTGTACGCGGTCAACGAGGTCGGCGAGGGCACCGTAAGCGCCTGGTTGGTCAGCGGAGACCGGCTTCGTCCGCTGGGTAGCCAGCCCACGGGTGGGTCGAGCCCGTGCCACCTGGCGTTCGTCGCGACGGGTGGGCATCTGATCAGCGCGAACTATGTCAGCGGCAGCGTCGCGGTGCATCCGATCGACGACGACGGGACGCTACTGCCGCGTACCGATCTGCTGACGCATTCGGGCGCTGGGCCGCGACCCGACCGGCAGGAGGGCCCGCACGCCCACATGGTCTCCCCGGACCCGGATGACGCCGGACTGTACGTCGTCGACCTGGGCACCGACGCCGTGCATCGCTATCTACTCGACCCGGCGACCGGCACGCTGACCGAGCCGGACCCGGCGATGGCGGCGACGCAGGGCAGCGGTCCTCGGCATCTCGCCCGACACCCCGACGGCCGGTGGGCGTACCTGGTGGGGGAGCTGGATGCCAGCGTGACGGCGTACGAGATCGACGGGGGCGGTGGGCTGACCGAGCGGGCCCGGGTGCCGGCGAGTGAGTCGTCCGCCGGTGCGGCCGGAGGGGCGCAGCCCGCCGAGATCGCGGTCGGGCGGGGCGGCCGGTTCCTGTACGTCGCCAACCGCGGCCCGGACACCATCACGGTCTTCTCACTGACCGTTCCCGACCAGCCGAGGTACGTCGCCGAGGTGCCTTCCGGCGGCCACTGGCCGCGCCACTTCGCGATCGTCGGCGATCATCTGTACGTCGCCAACGAGCGGTCGGGCTCGGTGGGCGTGTACCTGATCGATTCTTCAGACGGCGTGCCGACCCCGGTCGGTGATCCGGTCCCGGCGCCGACGCCGACCTGCGTACTGCCTGGTTTCTGAGCCTCTGCGGCGGATATCCGTCCGCTGACGGCGTGAGCTGTTTGTCGAGGCAGGCACGGCCCTGTCGGTATTCTCGAAACGTACGGAAGTGGCGCGGCTACCCGAAGTCACCAATCTCCATAAAGTGTTTCTCCTCCGTAACTTTCATCCGAACGTACCTGGCACGATGGCCTGCTCATCCGGAGTATGGGACCGTGCCAGGCCGTCACCGGATGCGACGTGGGGTTCGCGGAGCAAGCGCCATCGCAGCAGCGATGGCGCTAATCGTCGTCACCGCCGGGGTCTGGTTTGGCTACCAACGCCTCACCGGCCCGTCCTGCTCCGGGACGCTGCCCCTGGTCGTCTCCGCCGCACCGGAGATCGCGCCCGCCGTGCAGTCGGCAGCGGACCGGTGGCGGGCCGACGGCGGTGCGGTCGGTGACGCCTGCGTCGCGGTCGAGGTCGCCGCGTCCGACCCGGTTGACGTTGCCGCTGTGGTGGCCGGGCAGCACGGTGTAGCGCTGGCCGGGGTAGGTCAGGCCAGCGGTACGGCGATCGCGCCGGACGTGTGGGTGCCGGATTCGTCCACCTGGCTGCTCCGGCTGAGTTCGCTGGCCCCCGGGTTCACCCCGGCCAACAACGAGTCGGTGGCCAGCAGCCCGGTGGTGGTCGCGATGCCCGAACCGGTGGCGACCAACCTGGGCTGGCCCGACCAGCAGCTGACCTGGACCGACCTGCTGCAGCAGATCACCACCGGCACCGAGCTGCGGACCGGCATCGTCGAACCGACCCGCGACGCGGCAGGGCTGTCCGGCTTGCTCGCCCTCGGTGAAGCGGCCGGCGAGGTCGGAGCGAACGCCCAGCAGGCGACGACGGCGGCGTTGCGCGCCCTGGCTACCGGCCGGTCCGCGCTGCGGGAGGACCTGATCGCCCGATTTCCCCGCTCGGCCGATCCCGCGTCAGTCGCCTCCGCACTCGGCGCCGCCGCCCTGTCCGAGGAGGACGTGATCCAGTACAACGCCGCGCAGCCGCCGATCGCGCTCGCGGCGCTGTACCTGGAACCGGCACCCATGTCGCTCGACTACCCGTACGCGGTGCTGCCCGGCGCCGACCCGGCCAAGGCTGCGGCAGCGGACGCCTTCTACTCCGTGCTGACCGGGGCGGGGTTCCGTAACCAACTCGGTGATCAGGGGCTGCGGGCGGCGGACGGCACCTGGGGCGCCGGCTTCAGTGCGCCCCAGGGAGCGCCCAGCCCGGCAGGTACTGCACCGGCGACCGCCATCCCGGACTCCGGCGGTACGGCGGCCGGTGGCCTGGACCCGGTAGTGATCGACCGGGCTCTCGCCACCTGGACATCGGTCACCCTGCCTGCCCAGATGCTCGCGGTGATCGACGTCTCGGGTTCGATGCTGGAGCCGGTGCCCACTGCGGACAACGTTACCCGCGCCGATCTCACTCGGGAGGCGGCCCGCCGAGGGCTCGGCCTGTTCGACGATTCGTGGGCTCTCGGACTGTGGATCTTCTCCACCGAACTGGACGGCGAGCAGGACTGGCGAGAACTCGTACCGATCAGTCCGTTGAGTAGCCGTCGGGTGGAGCTGGAGGCGTCGCTGTCGGAGGTCGTGCCGAAGCAGAACGGAAATACCGGTTTGTACGACACGACGCTCGCCGCTTATCTGGCAATGCAGGACGAATGGGCAGCTGGGCGTGTCAACTCGGTGGTCATCTTCACTGATGGTAGGAACGAGGACGACAACGGGTTGACCCAGGATGAGCTGTTGGCCGAGTTGGCCGAGGCGGCTGATCCACAGCGGCCCATCCAGGTGATCTACGTTGGCATCGGCGACGGGGTGAGTCAGGAGGAACTGGAGTCGATCACCAATACCACCGGTGGCGGGGTGTTCGTAACCGAGGACCCGGCCAACATCGGTGACATTCTGCTCAAGGCGATCGCTCTCCGCCCGACAACCGTGCGCTGAGTCGGTGATGTGGGGGTTCGAGAGGTTTTTGTCGAGCCGCCGAGTGACTGAGGGTTGTGAGATGGCTCCATATTGTACCTCTATTGTGGAAGCCCTCTGGTCAACTGACGGTAATCTGTCGCAAGCTTCGGCCACACCGGAAGGTGGGCCAAGATATCGGGGTGCCGTGGCACCACCGGTACCAACGACGGGCCAGCGAGGTGCCCGGGGTCTGCGTCGACTCGAGCAAGCTGGGGAGGGCTAGTGACGTCGGCGACTTTGGTCAACGCTACGGTGGTGCAACCGGACTCCACACCGGGAGCGCCCACCGCAGTGCTGCACGCGCGACAGCGTGCCTACATTCGGGCGATCGCCGCCCTTGACATCGGCGTGCTCTGCGCCGCCGTGCTGGCCGGCTACCTGGTGCGTTTCGGTGCCGAGGAAGCCACCGGAGCGGATCTACCGTACGTCCTGACGACCCCCTGCCTGATGATCGCGTGGCTGGCCTCGCTGAAGTTGCTGCGCTGCTACGACGACCGGGTGCTCGGCTACGGCGCCGACGAGTACCGGCGGGTGATCACTGCCAGCCTGCGGCTGGCCGGCACCGTGGCGATCATCGGCTACGTCGCCAACGTCGGGATCAGCCGAGGCTTCCTGGCGGTGGCCTTCGCGGTTGGCACCGTCGGTCTGGTCGCCGGCCGGTTCGGCGCCCGCAAGTACCTGCACCGCCAGCGGGCCACCGGGACGGGGTGGTTCCGCAAGGTGCTGGTGGTCGGGGACACCCCGCACGTGCTGGAGCTGGTGCACACGCTGCGGCGGGAGCCGTACGCGGGCTACCGGGTGGTCGGTGCCTGCATCCCGGACGCGCTGCTGGCCCCGGTGCCGCAACGGCTCGGTGACGTGCCGGTCGCCGGTTCGTTCCGCAACATCCCGGACGCCGCCGCCACCACCGGTGCCGACACCGTCGCGGTCACCGCGTCCGGGGAGCTGACCGCCACCCGGCTGCGCCGGCTCGGCTGGCAGCTGGAGGGCACCGGCATCGACCTGGTGCTGGCCCCGGCGCTGACCGACGTGGCCGGGCCGCGGATCCACACCCGGCCGGTCGCCGGGCTGCCGCTGATCCACGTCGAGGCGCCCGAGTTCCGGGGCACCCGCAAGCTGGTCAAGGGCTTCGTCGACCGGTCGGTGTCGCTGCTGGCGGTGACCCTGCTGCTGCCGGTGCTGACCCTGCTCGCCCTGGCGATCAAGCTCGACAGCCGAGGACCGGTCATCTTCAAGCAGGTCCGGGTCGGCCAGGGCGGGCGGGAGTTCCACGTCTACAAGTTCCGCACGATGGTGGTCGACGCCGACAAACTGCTCGCCGAGCTGGCGGCCAAGAACGAGACCGACGGGCTGATGTTCAAGATGCGCGACGACCCGCGCATCACCCGGGTCGGCAGGTTCCTGCGCAAGTACTCCTTCGACGAGCTGCCGCAGCTGGCCAACGTGCTGTTCGGCCACATGAGCCTGGTCGGCCCGCGTCCGCCGCTGCCGTCGGAGGTTGCCCGCTACGACGGCGACGTCGCCCGCCGGCTGCTGGTCAAGCCCGGAATGACCGGCCTGTGGCAGGTCAGCGGCCGGTCCGACCTGTCCTGGGAGGACGGCATCCGGCTCGACCTCTACTACGTGGAGAACTGGTCACTGGCCAGCGACCTGACCATTCTGTGGAAGACCTTCGGCGCGGTCGTCAACGGCCGCGGCGCGTACTGACCTGGGCCGCGCGGTACCTACTCACCTCGGCTACGGGCGGGCTCTGGTGGCCGTTGGCGTCAGCCGGCGGCCAGCCAGGGGGCCGGGTGGTCGCGTACCGCCCGGACCACCGCGCCGGCCGCGCCGGTCGCCGCCGCCTCGGCACCCAGCAGCGAAGCCCGGACGGTCACCGGCGACCAGCCGACGGTCAGCACCCGTCGACCGATCTCCGCCTCGACGACCGGCGACAGCCACGGTGCCAGCGGCGCGTAGATGCCACCGAGCACGATGGTCTGCACATCCAGCAGGTTGACCACCCCGGCGAGCACCACACCGAGCGCGCCGGCCGCCGCCGTCAACGCCCGGCGGACCTGCGGTTCGGAGCGTGCCGCCCGATCGGCGACCTGCCGCAGCGCCTCGGAGGCGGTCAGCCCCTGCCCGGCCAGGCCGGCCGAGCGTAGGATCGCCTCCTGACCGGCGTACTGCTCAAGACAGCCGCGTGCCCCGCACCGGCAGCTCGGCCCGTCCGGCCGGACCGCGAGGTGGCCGAGCTCGCCGCTCCACCCCCGGGTGCCCCGGAACAGGCGACCGTCCAGCACGATCCCGGCCCCGATGCCGATCTCACCGGAGACGTAGACGAAGTCGGCCGGCTCGCCGTGGCGGGCGTGCAGTTCGCCCAGGGCGGCGAGGTTCGCCTCGTTGTCCACGGTCAGCGGTACGCCGGCGAGAGGGCCGCCGGTGGCGGAAAGCACGGCCGAGACGTCCACGTCGTGCCAGCCGAGGTTCGGCGCGAGCCGGACCAGCCCGTCCCCGGTCACCAGCCCGGGTACGGCCAGCGCGGCGCCGGCGAGCGGGAGATCGCGCGCCTGCGGCGCGGTGAGCACCTCGCCGGCCAGCGCGGCGAGCCGGGCCAGCACCAGCTCCGGCGGGTGCGGCCGTTGATCCGCCGGTAGCACCGCCCGATGGCGTACCGTTCCGGACAGATCCACCAGGCAGGCGGCCAGGTAGTCGACGTTGATCTCCAGGCCGAGACCGGCCGGGCCGTCGGCGGCGAGCGCCAGCCCGGTCGCCGGCCGGCCGGCACCGGTCCGGGGCACCGGCGCGACCTCGGTGAGCAGGTTGCCACCGATCAGCTCGTCGACGAGCGCCGAGACGGTAGCCCGGGTCAGTCCGGTCGTCGCGGCGATCTCGGCGCGGGACGGTGGGCGACCGGCGGCGGCGACCTGGCGGACCACCAGGCCGAGATGGTGCTCGCGCAGACCAGCCTGGCGGAGCGGGGATTCTGGCGTGCGCATGGCCTTGACAATGCCACACGCCGGGAAAATAATTCAATCACTAAACAAATCTGTCGTGTTTCGCGGAGGTCACCATGACAGTCCAGCCCACGCCGGCCGACAAATTCTCCTTCGGGCTCTGGACCGTTGGATGGCAGGCCCGCGACCAGTTCGGCGACGCCAGCCGAGGCCCGCTCGACGCCGTCGAGGCGGTGCACCAGCTCGCCAACCTCGGCGCGTACGGCATCACCTTCCACGACGACGACCTGATCCCGTTCGGCGCCGACCCGGCCAGCCGCGACCAGCACATCGCCCGGTTCCGCAAGGCGCTCGACGAGACCGGACTGGTCGTGCCGATGGTCACCACCAACCTCTTCGGCCACCCGATCTTCAAGGACGGCGGCTTCACCAGCAACGACCGCTCAATCCGGCGGTTCGCGCTGCGCAAGGTGCTGCGCAACATCGACCTCGCCGCCGAGCTCGGCGCGAAGACCTTCGTCATGTGGGGCGGCCGGGAAGGCTCCGAGTACGACCACGCCAAGGACATCCGGGCCGCGCTCGACCGCTACCGGGAGGCCGTCGACCTGCTCGGCCAGTACGTCCTCGACCGCGGCTACGACCTGCGCTTCGCCATCGAGCCCAAGCCCAACGAGCCGCGCGGCGACATCTTGCTGCCCACCGTCGGCCACGCGCTCGCGTTCATCTCCAGCCTCGCCCACCCGGAGCTGGTCGGCCTCAACCCCGAGGTCGGCCACGAGCAGATGGCCGGGCTCAACTTCGCCCACGGCATCGCCCAGGCCCTGTGGCACGGCAAACTGTTCCACATCGACCTCAACGGCCAGCGCGGGGTCAAGTTCGACCAGGACCTGGTCTTCGGCCACGGCGACCTGCTCAACGCGTTCTCCCTGGTCGACCTGCTGGAGAACGGTGGCCCCGACGGCGGCCCGGCCTACGACGGCCCCCGGCACTTCGACTACAAGCCGTCGCGCACCGAGGACTACACCGGCGTCTGGGCGTCCGCTGCCGCCAACATGCGCACGTACCTGCTGCTCAAGGAGCGGGCCGCCGCGTTCCGGGCCGACCCCGAGGTGCAGGAGGCGCTCGCCGCCAGCAAGGTCCCGGACCTGGCCGTGCCCACCCTCAACCCGGGCGAGACCTACACCGACCTGCTCGCCGACCGGTCCAGCTTCGAGGACTTCGACCCGGAGGCCGTCGCCGAGCAGGGCTTCCACTTCGTCCGCCTCAACCAGCTCGCGGTCGAGCACCTGCTCGGCGCCCGTTCCTGACCATCCGCTGACCCCCGCCCACCCCGCCCGACCCCCTCCTGGAGGACCAGCCGTGACCCTCGTCGCCGGCGTCGACTCGTCGACCCAGTCGTGCAAGGTGGTGATCCGCGACGCGGACACCGGCAAGCTGGTCCGTGAGGGCCGGGCGGCGCATCCGGACGGCACCGAGGTGCATCCGGACGCCTGGTGGGCGGCGCTGCAACAGGCCATCGACGCGGCCGGCGGGCTGGACGACGTGTCCGCCGCCGCCGTCGCCGGCCAGCAGCACGGCATGGTCTGCCTGGACGAGACCGGCGAAGTGGTTCGCCCCGCCCTGCTGTGGAACGACACCCGCTCGGCCGGTGCCGCCGCCGAACTGATCGACGAGTTCGGCGGCGGCACCGCCGGCCGGCAGGCCTGGGCCGACGCCGTCGGCCTGGTGCCGGTGGCCAGCTTCACCATCACCAAACTACGCTGGCTGGCCCGCACCGATCCGGCGTCGGCCGACCGTACGGCTGCGGTCTGCCTGCCGCACGACTGGCTGACCTGGCGGTTGGCCGGCACCGGCGACCTGGCCGCGCTGCGGACCGACCGCAGCGACGCCAGCGGCACCGGCTACTGGTCGGCAGCGACCGGCCAGTACCGCCCCGACCTGCTGGAGCATGCCTTCGGCCGGACGCCGCTGGTGCCGACGGTGCTCGGCCCCACCGACCCGGCCGGCGCGTTGCGCTCCGGCGCACCGCTCGGCCCCGGCGCCGGGGACAACGCCGCCGCCGCGCTCGGCGTCGGCGCCCGCCCCGGCGACGTGATCGTCTCCATCGGCACCTCCGGCACCGTGTTCAGCGTCGCCGACACCCCGGCCGCCGACCCCAGCGGCACCGTCGCCGGTTTCGCCGACACCACCGGCCGCTTCCTGCCGCTGGTCGCCACCCTCAACGCCGCCCGGGTGCTCGACGCCGCCGCGAAGCTGCTCGGCGTCGACCACGAACGGCTCGCCGAGCTGGCGCTGAGCGCACCGGCCGGCGCCGACGGGCTGGTGCTGGTGCCGTACCTGGAAGGGGAACGCACCCCGGACCGGCCGACGGCCAGCGGCTCGCTGCACGGGCTGACCCTGGCCAGCAGCACCCCCGCGCACCTGGCGCGGGCCGCCGTCGAGGGCATGCTCTGCGCGCTCGCCGACGGCCTGGATGCCCTGGTCGCGCAGGGCGCGGCCGTCAACCGGGTCATTCTGGTCGGCGGCGGGGCGCGCTCTGCGGCGGTACGCCGGATCGCGCCCGAGGTGTTCGGCTGCCCGGTGCTGGTGCCCCCGCCGGGGGAGTACGTCGCCGACGGTGCCGCCCGGCAGGCCGCCTGGCTGGCGCTGGGCACCCCGGATGCGCCGGACTGGACCCCGGCCGACACCGAGGAGTACGCCGCCGACGCGGTGCCCGCCATCCGCGCCCGGTACGCCGACGCCCGCGACCACGTCCTGAACCGGGTCACCGCCGGCTGAATCGGTATTACCGTATGAGGGGATTCTGAAACTGCCGTGCAATCGACGTCGGGGCCCTGGGGGTTGCTGGTTCTCTGCGGTGGTGGACGATTTTCAACTGGCAATCGTGATTACATGCGAACAGCTGCGGGCGACGATGTCATCGTGGGTCGCGAGGACGACTGTCTTGCCTGCCTTGTTGATTCGGCGCAGCAGGCCCAGCACGAAATCTCGGTTGTCGGCGTCGAGGGATCCGGTCGGTTCGTCGGCCAAAACGATGTCACACGGCTTGAGCAGAAGACGCGCCACCGCGACTCGCTGCTGTTCGCCCCCGGACAGCGAATAGATCTTGCGATGCTCTGATCCGGGCAAGTCGACCTGCATGAGCGCATCGGCGATGCGCTGCCGCTTGGAAATACCGCCGTCCGAATAAGTAAGAGCGAGGTCGAGATTGTGCCCGACGGATTCGTTGTCGATGAGCGCGAAGTTCTGGAACAGATAGCCAAGATGACGACGGCGCAGTCGGTTCGCGGCGCGGGTACTGGGTCTCGGGGCCTTGCCGCCGAGGATGCGGACCTCGCCAGAGTCCGGAACATCCAGCAGACCGAACATATTGAGGACCGTGGACTTTCCGGTTCCGCTTGGACCCGTGATCGCTATCATCTCGCCGGCCTTGATCTGTAGGTCGAAGCTGACCAAGATGTCTCGGCCGCCGTACTGCTTGGAAACGCCAAGAAGTTCGCACGAGAACGCCATCGCTAAAGCTTCTTCAACCGTTGTACCGTGTTGCGCCGCTCGGCAACGGTAGCGATCGCGAGCACGAACAAGGCCTCAACCGCCAAAGATGTCGCCATGATGACCAGCAACCTCCAGGCCGATTCCGGAGGGCTCGCGGCCACCCCCGAGCCGACGAGTTCATCCCTACCAGTGCAGTTATGCCAACGATGAGGCGCATATCGATGCCGGCGTCAGAACCCGAGTAACTCGGGCTCGACGCCGGCTCGTAGCAATGTAGCAATGTAGCAATCGGGCCGAGGCTCTTGCTATTGGACCGCTAGCGGATTCCGAACTACAATCACGGAGTGTTGTTCCAGTAGGTGTAGCAGGTGTAGGCCCAGCCGGCCGTCACTGAGGCCCACGGGCACGGCAAAGTCGGAGAGTGTGCGGCTGAGGACTCCGCGTTGAGGTCCGGAGTGGATTTGACGAAACGGGCACGGCTCCGGTGATCTCGAGGTTGTCTACGCCTTCGGATCACCTTGTGGAGTACCGTGCCCGCGCCTGCATCATTGCTGACCAGCGCTGTTCAAGGCCAGTCGGATGAGAGGACACGGCCTGTCCTGTTGGGCCGTGACGGGCAGGAAAGCCTGGTGGCGGCGTTGTCGCGGGTTCCCGATCCGCGAGACGCGCGGGGTGTCCGGCATCGGCTTCCGACGGTGGTCGGGTTGGCCCTCGCCGCGGTCCTGGCCGGAAGTGCGTCGGTGTACGCGGTCGGGCAGTGGATCGCCGGATGTTCGCAGAAGACGTTGAGGCGTTCGGTGCCCGGGTGGACCCGGTGACCGGCCGGTACGTCGGCCCGGACGAGAAGACGGTGCGGGGGTTGTGTGCCCGACTCGACGGTGACGCGTTGGACGCCGCCGTGGGCCGCTGGCCAGCGACACCGCCGCGCCAGCGCGCGGGACCGTCACCGGCCACGGTTGCCGCAGGTCGCGGTGGACGGCAAGACCAGCCGGGGCGCGCGGACCCGCGACCGGGCGGCGCCGCATCTGCTGGCCGCGCTCACCTGCGCCGGGGTGGTCCTCGCCCAGTGTCAGGTCCCGGGCAGGAGCAACGGGATCGCCGCGTTCACCGGGCTGTTGACGCCGTTGGACCTCGCTGATCACGTGGTGACCGCCGACGCGATGCAGACGCAGCGCAAGCATGCCCGCTGGCTGCGGGAGGTCAAGGAGGCGCATTTCGTGTTCCCGGTGCTCGACAACCAGCCGACCCTGTTCGACCGGCTCGACGCGCTGGACTGGGCCGGGGTGCCGGTCACCGGGCGCAGTGTGGATGACGACCGGGGCCGCCACGAGGTACGTACCGTCCAGGTCATGCCCGCCCCGCCGGATCTGAACTTTCCGCACGTCGCGCAGGTGTTCCTGATCGAGCGCGCCGTCACCGTGAAGGGCCGTACCAGCTACCAGGCGATGCTGTATGTCACCAGCCTCACCGCCGGACAGGACGACGCCGCTGATCTGCTGGCCTACGTCCGTCAGCACTGGGGAATCGAGGTCCTCCACTGGGTGAGGGATGTGACCTTCCGGGAGGACGCTTCCCGGATCCGTACCGGCAACGCGCCGCGCGTCATGGCGACCCTACGGAACGTGTCGGTCAGCCTCCTGGGAATCCACGACACCACCAACATCGCCGCCGCCCTGCGCTACAACGCCCGCAACAACAGCCGAATCCTCAAACTCCTACAGCTCCAACCAGCCTAAACACCAACCCGGCCGACTTTGCCGTGCCCGTGTCACTGAGGCCTCAGACCAGTAGCCGGCGCTGGCGTACCTCGTTTGCGTCTGGCTGGCCATGGCTGCGGTGGAGCTGTGGTAGTTCAGGTTGTGCTTGTAGTTGGAGTAGCACCTCTTTAGGGCGCCGTCAGCCGAGGTGCCGTGGCACCAGTCGCCGCCTCCGGCGCTTTCGCAGGCCTGGATGGAAATTCCACCGTTCGACTCGGCTCCGCCGCCAGAGGCGGCCTGAGCCCCGTCAGCAGTCCCCGCGATTACGAGGAAGGCCATCGAGACGCCGGCAGCCAACCGCGATGCTCGAACCTTGAGGGGTGTGCTAATTGTGGACATCGTCAACTTTCCTCCCGTGTTTGACGACCTCGGCCCGAATTACTAAACCCTGTTATACAGATTGTCAGATGTAAATGCACGAGTCAGGTGGTTTTGTTGGGATTGTAGGGTCGTGGTTGGTAATCATTTTTCGTTGACTGACTTTGTCCGCCTAGTCGCTGCAGCCGTCATGTGAGCAGTTGCTGTCCTACCGTCGTTCTGCAGGAGATAGCGACGGCCGTTTAGGATCGTGGATCATGGTGTGAGTCCGAGGATGGCGAACGGTCTGGCCGATCATTCGAATCGGGTGACTGTGAGTCCGGTCTTTTTGCGCGCCGTGCGGAAAGTGCCAACCGCGGCAGCCGCAGCGAGCAGGAGGCTGGCAGCCAACGCATGGTAGTAGGATGCCTCGGGCCAGGAGATCGTGCGGTTGCCTTCGGTGAGTCCGGCCAGGATCGACCATGCGACAAGGAATCCAAGGCCGATACAGAGGGCGAAGACCGTTGCCAGTGGCAGTGCGGCCTCGGCCAGGACGATGCGGCGCACTGTCGACACCGGCATACCCATGAGGCGAAGCAGGCCCAGCACGCGTTTGCGGTCGAGGATGGCGGCGATGGTGGAAACTGCTAGCGACACCGCAGAGATCAGGGAGGCTTATTCAGCAGGGCCCCGATAACCCACAGTGGACCCCCCGATAAATGAGACGGCCC
>NZ_JBHMIP010000032.1:0-67146 GCF_048060245.1 Micromonospora sp. LOL_014 | reverse complement strand
CGCCCGGACCAGCACCCGCACGGCGCGTCACGAGGCAAACGTTCCCTGACACGGCACTAGTACGTCTGGCCGTCGGTCCACTCGATCGTCTTCTGGCTGGTCGCGGTCGATCGGGTCAAGAACGCAAAGTCCGCACTTCGATCCCGGAAAACCGCACTTAGGGTGGATATCAGGCTTCCTCCCCGGCACGGACCAGCACGTGACAGCCGAGTCGCATGCCGACCACACGCATGGTCCCGACTGTGGCCACGACATGGTGTCCCACGGCGATCACTACGACGAGCACTGATCGGCGCGTCGCCGACGCGTCGCGAACAGCACCAGCGCGCCAGCGATCACCAGGATGGCTCCGGTGGCCGGCAGGTGCCACGACGATCCGGTCCGCGGCAGTCTCCCGTCACCGGAGCCACCACCCGGGTTGTCGTCGCCGCCGGGCCCGAAGCCCGTGTCCGGGTCCGTCGCGTCACCGATCGCCACGGTGAGCGAGCGCGAGTCGGTGACCGTCGATCCTGACGACGTAGTGGCCGACATCTCGAAGGCCAGCCGGTAGATGCCGGGCTCGCTGAACGCCCAGTTGCCGTGGGCGTGCGTGTTGATCGGGATGTCGAGCTGCTGCGGCAGCCGGGCCGACGAATCGAACAGCACCTCGGATTCGCCGAACGACCCGGTCAGGAACAGCGCGAACCGGCCGGGGCCGTCGACACCGGTAAAAGTCCAGGTGACCGGGCCACGAACCCCGGCCACGACCGACGGATGCTGCGTGTTCCAGCCCGGCCAGACGATCCCGGAACGCTGCCCCTGCGGCAACAGCCACACCTCGTCCCCGGGCGCACCGAGGAAGTCGGCGTCGTCCGGAACGGTGATCTTCGCGTTGTCCATGACGTGCAGCACCACGTCGGCGAGCTCGCGCCACGCCGGGGGCGAGACGGTGTCGTCCTTGAGGCGGATCGTCCAGTTCGCGCCGGTGAGATCCGGACCCATGTCGACATGACCGTCGTCGATCACCACCCGTGACCCGTCCTGCTGAGCCGCTGCGGCGAGCGGCGGCGCGGCGCTGGTCGCCGCCGGTGCGGCACCCGCCGCCAGCGCCCGCGCGGGGGTGCCGGCCGACGGCGAATCGGCACCGAGCGGTACGCCGTCGCCCGAGGCGGCACCGGACACCCTCGCCAGGTCTGCCGCCGGAGCGGGAGCCGGGGCCGGCACCGGCCGGGTGTCTGCGGGGTCGGGCCGCGCTTCGTCGAGCCGCGGCACCAGCACCCGATAGTCGGCGTCGGCCGTCACCTCGGTGCCGTTGGCCAACGTCGCGGCCGCCGACAGCGTCAGCCGGTACTCGCCTGCGGCGTCGAAGAGCCAGACCAGACCGCCGGTCCTGGTCGCTGTCGGAAGCCGGGCGGTATGCGGCATCGCGTCGAGGGTGCCGAACAACGGCGTCGGCTGGCCGAGCCCACCGAGGGTATAGGCGGCGAATCCACCCGGGCCGTCGACCTGACGCAGCGACAGCTCGATGGTGTCGCCGCGGACCGCCCCGCGGGGCAACGCCCTCGTGTCCAGGTACGAAAAATCGGTGTCGCCACCGGTCAGTGCCCACATCAGCCGACCGGGCGTTCCGAGGAACCGGAATGCTGGATGGTCAGGTGTCCGCACCGCCACGCCGCCCGCCGGTCCGAAGACCACCGTCGCCGGCTGCCGGCCGACGCCGGAAGTTCCTCGACCAGTCACCGACGCCGCGCGGGCCGGCCCGGACGCCACTCGGGTGACCACCGACAGCGTCTCGCCGTCGATCGCGACCGCCACCAGGTCGGCCCCGGCAGCGCTCACCGACAGAGACGTCGGCGGCACGGTAGGCGGCGGAGACGTCGGCGGCACGGCGGTCGCGGGTGCGGCGGTCACCGGGGCCGGCGCGGTCAGGGCCGCGGCCAGTGCACCGATAGCCAGCACCGCAGCGCACCGGCGACCCGTCGCCGCACCGGTGTGGCGGTGGATCATCATCATCATCATGAGGTCCCCTGGGTCGTCTTGTCGTCAGTGGCATCGGTGACCGCGCGGTTGCGTACGGCCTCGGCGCGACCCTGTTCGCGCGCGGCGGCGACGGCCTGTTCCAGCTGTGCTGCCCGCCGTCGCCGGGCGTGGCGGCGGCGGGCGACGACCAGCCAGCTGGCCAGCCCGATCACCAGCAGGATCACCAACTGCGGCCAGGGGACGGCCCACACGTCGCTTTCGCCGATCATGGTCGCCGGAGCCGGGTCGAGCACCTCGTCGGTGACGGCGGTCGGTGCGACGGTGAGCCGCGCGCCGAGCCGGAACATCGGCGGTACGCCGGCGGCTCGGATCGTGGTCCGGAAACTTTCGCCGGGCAGGATCTCCGGCAGCGAATCGCCGTCGACGCTGCGCCCGGCCAGCCCGAACGGTCCGGCGACGGTCAGCTGCGGCTGCCCGGTGAGCCGTACGTTGCCGGTGTTGCGCACGGTGAAGCTTGCCGTGACGGTGCCGCCGCCGATCGGATTCCAGGTGCCTTCGTACGTCGTCGACAGGTCCCCGACGTCCAGACCCGGCTGGAGTTCCCCGGTGACCCGTAGGTAGATCCGGGAGCCGACCCGGTGGTCGACCGCCACCTGGTTGCCCTCGGCGTCGGTGCCGGTGCCGGTGAGCGACGCGACGATGCCGCCGGGGTGGTCGCCGGGAGTGGCGTTGTCCGGCACCGCGATCGTGAACGGCACGTCCAGCCGCGACATCGACGGCACGGTGAAGGTGCCGGACTCGAACGTCACCCAGGCACCGACGTCGACCGGTTCCCCGGTCGCCGGCAGCAGGTCGAAGCCGCCCTGTTCGGTGGTGAACGCGTCGCTGGCGTACACGTCGAGGGTGATCGGCTGGTCGGAGTGGTTCGTGATCGCCACGTAGTCGGTGAGAGTGGCACCCGGATCCAGTTTGTACTCGAACGCCGGCCGGCCGTTCGGCCCGTCGGGGCTGGACGGAGCGACGCCCCAGGTGAGGGACTGCGCCGCGAGGGGCGTGTAGCTCGGCGATCCGACCGTCGCCGGGCCGGCGACCGGGCCCGTCGACACGACGGCGACGGCGAGGAAACCGGCGAGCAGGGCTGCTGGCGTACGCATGCGGGGTGGTCCGTTTCGCGGAGGGCGTGGGACGGGCCGGGTGACGAGGCGGCACGGTGTCGTCGCCCGGCCCGTTCCCTGGTGCGATCCTCAGATCGCGGTGAGGGTGAGAGTCGCGGTGTAGGTGCCGGGCACGGTCTCGGTCGGCAGACGCAGCTGCAGGCCGGCCGACAGAGTCGCGGTGCCCCGGCCCACGCCGGTCGGTGCCGAGCCGAGAACGGCACTGCTGCCGAGTCCGCCGCCGACGCCGACGACGTATGGCTCGACGACCGGTCCGGCCACGACGCCCTGACCAGCGGACTGGTCGACCACCTGCGGGGTCCAGCCGAGGTAGCCGGAGCTGAAGGTGGCACCGTCGGGGCCGGTGAAGTTGTCCGGCAGCTGACCGCCGGCGCTCCAGCCGGGGGCGCCGGCCCGGGTGTCGGTGACGGTGACCGGGCGCAGGCTTCCGGCGCTCTCCCAGCTGTCACCACCGCTGGTCAGCTGCGCCGGCGGCAGGACGACGCTGCGGTCGTCCGGGTCGACGCTGATCACCAGTGCGCCCTGGGTGGGGTCGATCGACGCGGTGATGGTCTGCGAGGCCTCCGGGTCGGTCGGGGTGAAGGCCACCCAGAGCCAGACCTCCGCGCTGATCGCGACGACGCTGTGGTTGTCGTCGTAGAGCTTCACCTGGTATTCGCAGGCGTTGAGCTCGCGGGTGGCGGTGAAGCTGTAGGACGCGCCGGCCTCGCCTCCGATGATGGCGAAGTCGTCGCTGCCGGGGCAGCGGCTGAACCAGTGGTAGTGGTCCAGCTCGGTCTGCGGGGTCTGCATCGCCTGCAGGGTGACGGTGTCGCCGGACTGGTACTCGTCGGCCATGCCGGCGATGCTCAGCACGGTCTCGGGACCGGTGCCGTCGAGCTCGCCGACCACGAACGCGTAGTCGACCGGGCCGGTGCTGACGGTCGTGCCGTCGGTCAGCGTCGCGTCGGCCTGGAAGGTCAGCGTGTAGGCGCCCAGCGCGCTGAACGCCCAGTTGGCGTGCGCATGGGTGCGGATCGGTACGTCGATGGCGTCCGGCAGGCCGTCGTCGCTGCGGAACTTCATGATCGGGCCGCCGAAGCTGTCCTGGGTGAATACCCAGACGGCGCCTGGTCCGGTGACCTCGACGAGGCTCAACTGGACCTTGTCGCCGGCGAAGACGCCGGAGCCGAGGGTGGTGGTGTTCCAGCCGGGCCAGAGCAGGTCCGGGTCCTGGGTCAGCGGCAGCAGCCAGATCTGCGATCCGGCCGGCCCGAGGAAGGCGAACCGGGGGTCGTCCGGCACGGCCGTGGCCGCTTCGGGCAGCACCTGGAAGGTCACGTCGGCCGGGTCGCGGTTGACCGACGGGCTGACCGTGTCGTCGTGGACCTCCAGGGACAGTTCACCGTCGTGGTAGTCGACGTCGACCGCGTCGGCGTGGCCCTTGGCGAGCACCACCTGCTCGGCGGCAGCCGCAGCGGTCGGCACCAGCAGCACACCGCCGGCGATCACCGCCGCGCCGGCCAGGGCCGCGAGCGTGCAAGCACCTGTCGTTCTCATTCTTGGTTCCTCCCTCGCCCGCACTGTGGACGGTACGGGACGTGGTCGTGGCGGGGCGGAAGCCCCACCAAACCGTAACGACAATCGTTTTCATTACCCTATCGGCCGTTCGGCCACCTCTGCCAGCACCGGTGTGACCTGCGCCTCGTCGGGCCCTGCCGGCTGCCGCCGCCACCGGGCGACCAGACCGTGACGCGGGGCGAAGACCCAGGCCAGCAGGAACACCCCGGTCGCCACCAGCACGACCGTGCCGCCTACCGGCAGGTCGTAGCTCCACGACAGGTACAGCCCCACCAGCGCCGAACCGCCGCCGATCACCGGGGCGAGCAGCATCATCACGCCGAGCCGGTCGGTGAGCAGCCGGGCCGCCGCCGCCGGAGTGATCAGCAACGCCAGGACCAGGATGTTGCCGATCGTCTGCAACGAGATCACCACAGCCAGGGTGACCAGCGCGTACAGCCCGATGTCCAGCCAGAAGACCGGCAATCCGACCGACCGGGCGGACTCCCGGTCCAGGCTGACCGCGACCAGCTCCTTGTGCAGCAGGAACAGCGCGGTCAGGATGGCCAGCCCGGTGAAGCCGACCGTGTAGAGGTCCCGGTCCGGGATGCCGGTGATCGAGCCGAACAGGAACTGCTGCAGCGAACCGGCGTACCCCGGCGCCTGCGAGATGATCACGATGCCCAGGGCGAAGGCGGCCACGAAGAACACCCCGATCAGGGAATCCTCCTTGAGCCGGCGACGCTGGGCGAACACCGCGATCAGCAACGCGGTCACGATCCCGGCGACCGCGCCGCCGAGCACCAGGCTGCCCTGCAGCACGAAGGCGACCGCCAGCCCGGGGAAGACCGCGTGCGCCACGGCGTCGCCGATGAACGCCATCCCACGCAGCACCACGTAGCAGCCGACCACTCCACAGACCACGCTGGACATGACCGCGATCAGCAGCGCCTTCGGCAGGAACGCCAAGTCCGGATTGAACAGGTCGGCGACGAACTCGGTGATCGGCATCAGCCGGTCCTCTCGCTGGACGCGGCGGCCACGGCCGCGGTGTCGACGCCGACCAGACGCAGCAACGGTGACCGTTCACTGATCCCGAACGTCCGCATCCACAGCTGCGGATCCCGCAGGTCGGTCGGCTTGCCCTCGGCGATCACCCGCCGGTTCAGCAGCACCAGCCGGGAACAGGCATCCATCGCCCCGATCAGGTCGTGCGTGGTCATCAACAACGGCGTACCCTCGGCCGCCAGGCCGGTGAACAGCTCACCGAGCAGCTCCTGAGTGGGCATGTCCAGCCCGGTGAACGGCTCGTCGAGCAGCAGCAACGCCGGCTGCAACGCCAACGCGCGGGCCACCAGCACCCGCTGGCGCTGGCCGCCGGACAACTCGGCGACCGGCCGGCGGCGCAGGTCGCCCAGGCGTACCCGGTCGATCGCCTCGGCGGTGGCCCGCCAGTCGGCCGCCCCCGCTCGCCGCAGCAGGCCGATCCGACCGGTACGGCCGCTGAGCACCGCCTCCTGCACCGAGATCGGGAACTCCCAGGCGAACTCGTGCCGCTGGGGCACGTACCCGATCGCGCACCGCCCCGGCCGGCTCGGCACCCCGTCGACCAGCACCTGCCCGGACCGGATCCGGATCAGCCCGAGCACCGCGCGCAACAGCGTTGTCTTGCCGGCGCCGTTGGGCCCGATCAACCCGACCAGCTCCCCCGGGTCGACGTGCAGCCGGACACCGCGCAACACCGGGCGGCCACCGAGGTCCACGTCGAGATCGTGTACGGCGAGCGCGGTCACGAGCCGGCACGCTCCTGTTCGACCCGACGCCGTACCGCCCGCCCGCGCAGCACCACGACGACCAGCGCGCCGGCCAGCACGACGGCGACCACGACGAGGCCGATGACCGGCCACGGTCCGGTGCCACCGACGTCGTCGGCCGACGCGGCGTCATCCGACCCGGCGGGCGGCAGTGCCGCGACCTCGCCGGGTTGCGCGGCCAGCGCCTCGTCGGTGCTGGTCGCGTCGCCGACGGCGAAGCGTAGGTGCCGGGTGGCCGAGACCCGCTCGCCACCAACCAGGTCGGCGCTGGCCCGGACGGCGATCAGGTACACACCGGGGGCGGTGAACACCCAGTTGGCGTGGGTGTGGGTGTTGACCTCGACCCACATCGGCTGGCCGGGCGGCTCGGTGGAGCGCCACAGCACCTGCGGTTCGCTGAACGTGCCGTCCTGCAGGTACATGACGACCTCGCCCGGACCGTCCACGTCGGTCAGCTCCAGGGTCACGCCCCGGTCGATGGTCTGCATCACCCGGGGGTCCTGGGTGTTCCAGCCGACCCACACCACGCCAGGGTGCTGCACCTGCGGCACCACGTGCACGTCAGTGCCGGCCGGTACGCCGAGGAAACCGTACGTCGGATCGTCCGGGACGGCCCGCAGCGCGGCGGCGGTGACCTGCAGCACGGTCCGGTCCGGATCCCGCCACACCGGCGTCGCGGCGTCGTCGTGGATCAGCAGGGTCCACTCGTCGTCGACGTAGCGCGGCCCCAGGTCGACGTGGCCGGCGTCGAGCACGGCCGGTTCGGCGGCCACCGGCTGATCCGGGGCGATCGACTGGTCCAGCGCCGGATCGGGCGATGACGGCTGGGCAACGGGCGATGCGGGCTGGGCGGCCAGCGTCATCGCCAACAGCGCGGAGACGGCCATCGACAGACCGATCGACTTCACTGATGCCTCCTCATGGTGCCAGGCAGTCGAGCAGCGACTCGGCGTTGAACCGCATCAACTCGATGTAGCTGGTCACCCGGTCGTCGAAGGTGTCGCCGTAGATTCCGCAGACCCGCACGTCGAGGTCGTCGGCCAGTTCGGTCAACGTCGACGACCGCGACCGCAGGTTGGGCTCCAGGAACACCGCCGGCACCCGCAGGTTGCGGATCGTCTCGGTGAGCCGACGCCGGTCGGCCAGGCTCGGTTCGGCCGCCGGATGTGGCGTGACGAAGCCGGAGATCTGCACGTCGTACGCGGCCCCGAGGTAACCGAACGCGTCGTGGGTGGTGATCAGGTGTCGTCGGCCGGGCGGGATTCGCGCGATGGTCTGGCGGACGTGGTCGTCGAGCGCCGACAGTTCGGCGATGTAGGCGGTGGCGCGCTGGCGGTACTCGGCGGCACCGGCCGGGTCTACGCCGGTCAGGGTGTCGCGGATCAGCTCGACGTAGGCGATCACATTGCGGATGTTCTGCCACAGATGCGGGTCGATCTCACCATGTACGTGCTTGCCGAGCACCGCCTGGGGCAGCTGGAAGATCTCGGTGCCGGGGCGGCCGAGGAACCGGAAGTCCCGCCCGGCCGGTACCTGGGCGCGGGCCTTGTTCGGCACCTCGATGACGGTGTCGCCCGGGTCGTGCACCTGCTGGTGAATACCACCGTCGGCGTGCGGGTCGGCGTACAGGTACAGCGCCGGTTCGCCGCGCGCCGCCGCGTCGAGGTCGACGGTGATGTCGGCGTGCCCGCCGCGCAGCACCTCGGCGCCGGCCATGCCGGGCACGCTGTGCGGGTCAACGCCGACGGCGAAGGTGAAGGCCTGTTCCCCGAGGGCGACCGGGCGGCTGTCGGGGCTGACCGCCAGCCGCGCCGACATGGTGAGCCGGTAGACGCCCGGCTCGGTGAAGGCCCAGCTCATGTGGGTGTGCGCGTCAGCCGGCAGGGTTGCAGTGTCGGCCCGGTAACCGGTGGCGGCGTCGAACCCGTCGGCCGAGTCGAGGTAGACGGCCGGGTTGCCGAACGGCTCGGTGAGGTAGGCGGCCATCGTGCCGGGCCCGGTCACGGCGATGCTCTGCAGCAGGATGTCGGAGGCCCGGTCGGCGCCGTAGGTCTCGCCGGTGCCACGTACCCGCATGCCGAGCCAGATGGTGTCGAGCGCGACGTCCTCGACCAGCGGGATGATCTCGGCGGCGTACTTGACGGCACCTTCGGCGAGGGAGATGTTCGGTACGCCGCCGGGCAGGTTGGCGTCGAGCGCCTTGATGATCGCGTGCTCCTCCAGCAGCAGGTAGTTGCTGAAGGCGACGTCGGCGTAGACGACGTTACGGACGTCTCGCAGCGACGGCTCGTACGAGTGGGGGTCGGCGCCGTCGGGGACGAGCGAGGCGACCGCGACCCGGTCGCCGCCGACGTTGTCGACCAGGTCCCGGAGAATGCCGGTGGTGGTGACGACCTGGAGACGGTCGTCAGCGGCGCTCAGCGTCGGCGGGGCCGCGCAGCCGGTCAGGCCGACCGCCAGCAGGACCGACCCGACGAGTCCCCGTACACGCACTGTCCCACCTGCCTCCGCATCGTCCCCTGCGCACCGCACAGTAACGCAAACGATAACCGTTGTCATCTCGATTGAAGCGTCCGGCCGGTGCCACAAAGGTGACGATCAGCACCGGCCGGACGATGGGTCGAGGGACACCCGCCGGATCGTCTGCCGGGGGTCGGCAGAGGGTCAGCCGACCTCGAAGGTGAACTCCTCGGTGGCGCTCACCGACTGCCCGTTCGACGCCCGTACGCCACTGACCTCGAACGTCGCCACGTACGTGCCGGCAGCGTCGAAGCCCCAGTTGACGTGGGCGTGGGTGTTGCGGTTTACGTTCAGGCTGTCCGGCAGCCCGTTGCCACTGTCGAACAGCACGGTGGGGGTGCCGCCGGAGGCGGAGAAGACGCTGAACCCACCAGGCCCCTGCACGTCAGTCAGCTTGACCGTGACCCGGTTGAACTGCAGGGCGCCGCTGGCCACCCCGGTGGTGTCCCAGCCGGCCCAGATCAGGCCGGCGGTGTTGGTCTGCGGCAGGACGTAGGCGTACCCTCCGGTGCCGAGGAACGACCACGCGGAACTGGACGGCACGGCGGTGTACGCGGCGGACGGCACCACGAAGACCACGGTGGACGGATCCCGCTCGACGAAGGTCGACCCGGTGTCGTCACCGACGGTAAGCTCGATCGGCCCGCCCGCGACGTGATCGATGTTTAGAACGTCGACGTGGCCGCTGGTCAACTCGATGGCCGTGGCCTGCGCCGCCGCCGGTACGGCGACCGCGAGCGCCGCCGCGAGCATGCTCGACGCGACCGCCGCCAGCACCCGACGGGTGGAGGTGTTCATCACGCTGCTCCCTTCCGATCCGGCCCGAATCAGGGCAGGACGACGAATCGCAGGTAGACCGAGTCGGACTCGACGACGGTCGTGGTGCCGGCCAGGGTGGCGCTGGCCTTGACCTTGAGCAGGTACACGCCGGCCTTGCTGAACGCCCAGTTGACGTGCAGGTGCTCGCCGACCGACAGGTCGACGACGTCCGGCAGCCCGTCGCGGCTGTTCGCCAGCACCGTCGGCAGGCCGAACAGGTCCTCGGTGTAGATCGCCATCTTGGCGGAGCTGGGGGCGCTGATCAGCTGCTGCACGGTCAGGTCGACCGAGTCGCCCTCGAAGACGCCCGCTTCCAGTTCCTCGGTGGCGATGCCGGCGAACAGCAGGTCCTCGTTCTCCACCTGCGGCAGGATCCACACCGGCGTGCCGGCGGTGCCGAGGAAGGCGAAGGCCGGGTCGCTGGGAACAGTGGTCTTCGCCTCGGGCTTGACGACGAAGATCACATCGTCGTGGTGGCGGTGCTCGCCGGGCTCGACGGTGTCGTCGTGGACGCCGGGCTCCAGCTCGCCGTCCTCGTACTCCACTTCGATCACGTCGACGTGGCCGGCGGACAGGACCACCGGCAAGCCAGCGCCGTGGGCCTGCGCCGGCGCGGCCGAAACGACCAGTGCGGCGATCATCGCCGATGCGGTGACGAGTGCACCGGTGGCCCGACGGCGGGTTGCGGTCAACACGAGACAGACTCCCTCCCGGTGATCCCCGATGGACCACCGGGAGCTAACGGTAATCGTTTTCATCTAGCTGCGATAGGGGTCTGTACTGTCTGGCTCGACACATGTCCATGTTCGTCCAGCCCACCGAGGTGTTCGTCCAGCTCACCGGGATCCCACTCAGTAAACGGATCCGGCAACGTGCTCCAAGCGCCCAGCCCGGCCGCCAGTCCCGCACCGCCGCCGCCAGTTCCGTGCCGGTGAGTAGCGCGGCGTCCAGTGCCGTACGCCGCCAGTCCACGCTGCTGCAGTGACTCCCCGGCCCGCAACTGGGCGATCAGGTAGGGCGCGTCGACCAGGGTGACCATGGTGTCCAGCCGGGCGATCTCAACCAGCAGGTCGTCGCGCAGGGCGTCGATCCAGTCAGCGGGATTCAGGGTGACGAGGACCCGGTGTCGTTGATCGCGTACGAGTCGTGGCGGTTGCCGGTGACCGGGTCGCAGACCCAGGCGAGCGCGCCGTCGAGGGCGCGGGCGACCTGGACGCTCATGCCCGTGGTCCTGTGCTTGCCGGAGTACAGACAGCGGTGCGTGCGCCACGACCAGCAGGGAAGCAGCGTGCCGTCGACGATGTACTGGTCGGTCGGGTCGAGCTCGTCGGCCGTCGGCACCTGCACGTTCTGCCCGCACATGTGTTTCTTGCCGGAGAACGGGCCGTGGTGGTCCTCGCGTTCGCCGACCGGGGCGACGAACCCGTCGACCAGCACACCGTCCCGGTGAGCCTGGTCGAGACGCTGATCGACCTCGGGTCGGGTGACCCAGCGCAGGATCGGCCGTAGAATCTGGTGATGGCGGGTGATGGTCGCCTGGGAACAGCCGAGGACCTCGCCGAGGACCTCGTCGGGCAGGTTGTGCCGCAGCCCGAACAGTACCGCGATCACCGCCGTGGGCAGCGGCAACACGTGCGGACGCCCGACCGGCGGGTCTCCCACTCATCGCCGACGATCTCACGTACCCTGCCGATCAGGTCGGCGAGCCGGTCAGCGGGAAGTCCTGTCATACATTCACAGCGCAGCGACTGGCCCTCGATCAACTTCACCACGAAAGATGATCTACAAGATCCCGGCCGCTGCGTCTACTCCGGACACTCCCCCGTGATGCGACCGACTTCAAATCTCACCCAGCTTAACATTCATGAGGGTCGACCAAGTTTCAAATGACCCTTCTGGCGTCCCGCACCGGAAACTCGCCCACATAATCGGGCGAGTGACTCGATATTCTTTTCGGCGGTCCTGGTCCAGGTGAACGGTCGCGGGTTGGTGTTCCAGTCGGCAACCCAGGAACGGATGTCGGCTTTCAGGGCTTGGACGCTCTTGTGGACGCTGCGCCGGATTTCTGTTCGGTGAGGTGGCCGAACCAGCGTTCGACCTGGTTGATCCAGGAGGGGGTGGTCACGGCACTAGGCGGTGGGAGATAGTGGGATGGTGACTTCCATCTACCGCAGTGTCCAGGGACAAAGCCGGCTTCAGGGTTGGTGTTCTGATCAGCTTGATCGCTGGACGGTGCCGCACCAGCGGTTCTCGGTGGCAACCAGCAGGGGCGATACGCATGTGGTGTCCGCCGGTGAGGGGGCGCCGTCCGTGGTCGTGCTGCCGGGTACGAACTTCAACGCGGCGACGTGCCTGCCGTTGACGGAAACGTTGGCGCAGCGGTGGCCTGTGTGGGTCTTGGACGTTCCGGGACAACCCGGTCTCAGCGCGGCCGAGCGTCCGGACCGGGGAGGGCTGGCGTGGTATGGCCGATGGCTTGGCGAGTTTCTCGACCGAGCGGCGATCGGGCCGGTGGTGATCGTCGGCCACTCCCTCGGCGGCGGTATCGCGCTGGCCTGCGACTCGCCACGAGTCGTGGGTCGGGTTCTCGTTTCGCCGGCTGGCGTCGTCCGGTTACGCGTTACTGCCGGAGTGTTGGCCGCGACCCTGCCATGGCTGACCCAACCGACCAGCAGCCGTAGTGCTCGCCTGCTGCGGATGATGCATGGACCGGGCGAACATCCATCGCCTGTCCTGACAGATTGGATGACCCTGGTGGCCCGCGAGTGCCGGTCCAGCCTCGCGCCCCTCCCGTTGCCCGTCGCCACGCTACAGCGGGCGGCCGGGGTACCGATGGCGGTAGCGACGGGTGAGCGCGACGTGTTCCTTCCGCCATCGCGACTACGACGGGCGGTGTCACGGTCCCTTGGCGTCGACATGGAGGTGCTGCCAGGCGCGGGGCACCTGGTGCCGGACGAGCACCCCGAACAGGTGCTGAGCCTCGTTGATGAGGTGATTGGACGCGTTATCTAGTGTCCTGCGCCGGAAATTCGCCTGATAAGTGGGTAGGGTGGGGGGATGCCGAGAACTGGTCGTCCCACCCCGCCGCTGACGCTGACCGACGAAGAGCGGACTACGTTGACCCGCTGGTCACGGCGGGCGACGTCGTCACAGGTTCTGGCGATGCGTGCACGGATCATCCTGGCGTGCGCCGAAGGGGCGTCGAACACGGACGTCGCATCGAGTCTCGGCGTACATTCGTCCGCTGTGGAGTAAGGGGCGGCGGCGTTTCCTGAAACTACGCTGGACGGCCTGGTGGACGAGGAACGGCCGGGCCGCCCGCCGTCGATCAGCCTTGACCGGGTCGAGGATGTGGTGGTCGCGACCCTGAAGCAGACGCCACGTGACGCCACCCACTGGTCCCGCGGGTCGATGGCGGACAGGTCCGGGTTGCCCAAGTCCACGATCGGGCGGATCTGGCACGACTTCGGCCTCAAGCCCCACCGTACCGACACGTTCAAGCTGTCCACCGCATCGGTGCCGCCGCCCTCCACTGGGCGCGACGGTGGCGGGTGTTCGGCCGCGAGGTACGGCGCTTCGGTACGGCCATGGAACGGCCTCCTCTCATTTCCACACAGGAGATAACGGTAGCTCTTTTCATTAAGATCGCCGGCCGGTCGGGCGACCGGAACCGCCGACCGACCACCAGCCGGTCGACCGGTCACCCACAGCGGCCGGTCACCCGTCGTGGTCGGGGGCACGCCCCCCGGACCGTGATCGGGCAGGTCACGATCGGCGTGGTCGGCGTGGAACAGCGCCTCGGCCAGCAACTGCCGGACATGCACGTCGGCGGCCGAGTAGTAGACGAAGGTGCCTTCCCGCCGCCCCCGGACCAGCCCGGCCAGCCGCAGCTTGGCCAGATGCTGACTGACCGCCGTCGGCGCGGCACCGACCAGCTCGGCCAGGCAGGCGACCGACGACTCACCCTGCAGCAGCGCCCACGATCCCCGGGGTCATCGCAGCGGTGGTCAACGCGGCCGGCTCTGCCGACCCGGCCGGCGGCGGTGGCTCGTCCATCTCCAGCAGCAAATCGGCGAGCATTCGCTCGGCCAGACGCAGCACCGCCGACCGGTACGGCACCTGCTCGAACACGGCGGTTACCGGCAGCTCCACCGAGCTGAGGAACATCGCCCCCCGGCCGACCAGCCAGCTGCGCTCACCGGCGGTGCTGCGTTTCGCACCCCGGGCCACGAAGCAGACCATCGGCTCGTACAGCAGATCGGTCGGCCCGGCCCGGTCGTCGTCGAAGCGGACCAGCCGCAGCCGGGGCACGGCGCTCTCGACCGCCGGCACCGGGCGGCAGTGCCGGGTGACGTCATCCGGCGGGCGCACGCCGTCCACCCGGTGTCGGTGCTGCAGACCGAGTACTCGGTGTTCGAGCGGGCGGTGGAGCCGCAGGTGCTGCGACGGTCCGCGAGCTGGGCATCGGGTTCGTTGCGTACTCGCCGCTCGGCTGCGGCTTCCTGACCGGCGCGGTCCGGCCCGCCGCCGAATACCCGGACGGGGACATGCGGACCGGGGACGAACGCTGGCAGCCGGGCAACTACGAACAGAACCTGGCCGCGGTGCGCGAGCTGACCACGATGGCCGCCGCCAAGGGCGTCGCGGTCACCCAGCTCGCCCTGGCCTGGCTGCTTGCCCAGGGCGATGACATCGTGCCGACCCTGGGCACCCGCAACCCGCAACGGCTCGCCGAGAACGTGGCGGCGGCCGCCGTACCGCTCACCGTGGCCGAGGTCGACCGGATCCGCCAGATCCTGCCGCACGGCGCGGCCGGCTCCCGCTACCCGGCCGCCCGGATGCCGGTCTGATGACATTCGACGCGCGGCTCGATCTGCTCGTGGTTCAGGCCACGAGCTGGCCGAGCAGCCACAGTCCGGCGATGGCGAGCGCGGCACCAGCTCGATCAGCATCGCCAGCCCGACCGCCAGCACCGCCCGCTTCGTGGCCGGCCAGGCGGCGGCGAAGTCACCGAGCCGCTGCCGCTCGGCCAGCCAGACGCCGAGCACGAAGCCGATCACCAGGCCGAGTACCGGGACGAAGAAGAAGCCGACCAGGCCCAGCTCGCCGCCGACCAGCAGCGACCGGTTGGGTACGCCGGCCCAGCAGAGCAGCAGAGCAGCAGACCGGGCAGGATCGGCACGATCACGCCGATCAGCCCGACCAGAATGGCCAGGCCGCTGAGCAGGACGACCAGCGTCTGCGTGTCGTCGAGATCCACACCGACAGGGTGACCGACGGCCGCCAGTGTGGCGAACCCGGCGGCGGCAGAGGGCTGCGATTCGGCTACGGATCCGAAACAATGTCCGAAACCTCGGGAGGATCGCGTGGCCGCTGCTGCACCGGCAGACGATGTTCATCCGGCCTGGCTGCCGGCGCAGGCGTGGCGCGCCATCGGGTCGCGGCACACTCTGGTCTCCGGCACCGAGAAGTCCGTCGCCACCGTGTACGCCGAGGTGCAGGCGGCCTGCGACCGGTTTGGCGGATCGGTGACCCGGCTGTCGGTCGACGGTGAGGCGGACCTGATGCTGGCGTTGACCGGTGCCGCCGGTCCCGGGGCGACAGCCGGTGCGGTCGACGACCTCGGTGAGGAGGGCTACACGATCGGCCGGGCCGGCAGCCTCACCACGGTCACCGCCGCCGCTCCCGCAGGGCTGCTGTACGGGCTGTTCCACGTGGTCCGGCTCGGCGAGTCGGCGTTCGGCGACGACATGGCGACGCGGACGCACCGGCCGGCGATCCGGCGGCGGATGCTCGACCACTGGGACAACGTCGACGTGCACCCGGTGATGGGGCAGGTGGAGCGGGGCTACGCCGGCGGGTCGATCTTCTGGCGGGACGGCGCGATCACCGACGACACCGACCGGGTCCGGGCGTACGCCCGGTTGCTCGCCGCCAGCGGCGTCAACGCGGTCACCATCAACAACGTCAACGTGGGGCGTACCGAGGCGCGGCTGCTCACCGACCGGCTCGACGACGTCGCCACGTTCGCCGGCATCTTCCGCCCGTACGGCATCCGGTTGCACCTGTCGGTGACCTTCGCCGCGCCGATGGTGCTTGGCGGCCTGGCCACGGCCGACCCGCTCGACGAGGCGGTACGCGACTGGTGGGCGGCAACCACCGCCCAGGTCTACGCCAGGGTGCCCGACTTCGGCGGATTTGTGGTGAAGGCCGACTCGGAGGGCCAGCCCGGCCCGTTCGCGTACGGGCGCAGTCACGCTGACGGCGCCAACCTGCTCGCCGACGCCCTCGCCCCGTACGGCGGGGTGGCGCACTGGCGGGCGTTCGTCTACAACCACCGGCAGGACTGGCGGGACCGCACCACCGACCGGGCGCGGGCCGCGTACGACCAATTCGCCCCGCTCGACGGCCAGTTCCGCGACAACGCGATCGTGCAGGTCAAGTACGGGCCAATCGACTTCCAGCCCCGGGAGCCGGTGTCGCCGGTGATCGGCGCGATGCCGGCTACCCGGCTGGCCGTGGAGCTGCAGGTCACCCAGGAGTACACCGGGCACCAGCTGCACGTCTGCTATCTACCTCCGCTGTGGAGTGAGATACTCGGCTTCCGGTTCGACGGCGACAGCCTGGAAGCCGACGGTGACATCAGCGGTGACCTGGGTTCGTCGGTCGCCGCAATCACCAGGCGTGGCGGCACCCTGGCCGCCGTGTCGAACGTCGGCGACGACCCGTTCTGGTGCGGACATCCGCTCGCCCAGGCCAACCTGTACGCGTTCGGCCGGCTCGGCTGGGATCCGACCGCCGACCCGGCCGCGCTGCTCGACGAGTGGATCGACCTGACCTTCCCCGTCGGCGACGCGGCCGGCAGCGTCGCCGATCCGGGGCGGTTGCGGCAGGCGCTGCACGCGATAATGGACGGTTCGTGGCGTACCTACGAGCGGTACACCGCGCCGCTGGGTGTCGGCTTCATGGTCAGCCCCGGCAACCACTACGGTCCGTCCGTCGACGGGTACGAGTACTCCCGATGGGGCACCTACCACTTCGCCGACCGCGACGGCGTCGGCGTGGACCGGACCCGGGCCACCGGCACCGGCTACACCGGCCAGTACCCGAAGCCCTGGTCGGAGGTGTACGAGTCGTTGACCGATTGCCCCGACGAGTTGCTGCTGTTCTTCCACCACGTGCCGTACGACCACCTGCTGCACAGCGGCTCGACGGTCATCCAGCACATCTACGACACTCACTTCGCCGGAGTCGACGAGGCGATCGCCATGCGGGAGCGGTGGCTGGACATCGCCGACACCGGCCTCGACCCGGCCCTGTACGCCCGGGTCGCCGACCGTCTCGACGAGCAAGTCCGCTCGGCGCGGGAGTGGCGCGACCAGATCAACACCTACTTCTTCCGCAAGTCCGGCATACCCGACGCGCTCGGCCGCCGGATCCACTGACCGGCCTCGTCACCGGTCGAGCCCGGTCACCCGGCGAGCAGTGCGCCGGAGCCGATGCGGAACGGGACGGCCGCTCGGCGGTCAGCACCTCGCCTTTCGTCGTAGTCATGTGCTCGACGTCGTGTTCACCGTCGAGCCGGAACAGCCGCAGGGTGACAGCGGAGCTCCCCCGCGCCATGATCATTTGATGGCTTGCTGGGAGAATCCCGGCGTGTCGCCCAGCAGAGCATCAAACGATCATCAGAACGACGAACCGCTATGCTGACCGGTCCCAGGCTCGCGGATCACGGCCCAGCAGTGCGAGCAGTTGGATCTGGTGGTCCGTGGTGGGACCCGGATCGTGGCCCAGTACGTCGAAGTCTGGCCGGGCGATGTCGAGCCTGCCGAGTTCGGCAAGGTCGATGCCGTCAAGCACCGGGACCACCGCGAGGTTACCGCGGACCACGTGGTCGACCAGCGCCCGTACGTCCCACTCGGAGCACGGCGTCGGGGCGCTCCACTGGTCGGCGCCGATCTGCGCGACGAGGTCGCAGAAGTACCCGTTCTGCTAGATTCCAGTGGAGTTCTTAATCTTCGGAGGTCAGGTGGGGTATCGAGGTCCGTTGCCGCAGCGACTCGTCGACCGGGTCAACGCCTGTACCGCAGCCCTGTACTCGTCGCCACGGTGGGGGCGGCTGGTCCGTCGGCGCATCACGATGATTACCTACACCGGACGCCGGTCCGGTCGCACGTTCAGTACCCCGGTCGGCTACCGCCGGGCCGACGGCACCATCACCATCACCGTCGTAGTGCCAGACGCCAAGAAGTGGTGGCACAACTTCACCGGTGCCGGTGGCCCGGTTTCGCTGCACCTGGAAGGGATCGACCGATCCGGTCATGCCGTCGCCCGCCGCGACGACCGCGGCCGGGTCACGGTGACCGTCGAACTGGACTCCTGACCGGCGCGGTGCGCCGGCTCAGCTCGACGGCAGCTCCACCCCGTCCGGGGCGCGCATCCGCCAGGCGTCGGTGACGAGTTCGGCTAGCCGGTCGACGTCGACCCGCGCCAGCCGGAGCATCACCAGCGGCAGTCCGTCGTAGCCGGGTGTGGTGAAGAACAGGTCGGGCTCGCCGAGCAGCAACGCCTGCTTCTCCGCCTCGTCGCCGACGTACAGCACGGCGACGTCGGTCCGGATCACCCGTGGCTTGCCGGGCCGACGCTCCGGATAGGACCAGACGAGGCCCTTCCCGGCGACCCGAAAGTCAAATCCATCGCTGTCGATCTCGACGACCTGCGGTAGGGCCGACGCCAGTCGCCGGACGTCATCGGCGTCAGCCATCGGGGCACCCGTACCGCACCGCGCTTCGCATCCCCACAGGTTAGCCAGCCGGCTCCGTCGCCACCACGAACACCCTCGGAACGGGAACGTGACGAGCCATCGAGCGTCCGCCGCCACCGATCGGATCGCCTTATGCGACGGGGCGTCGAAGTTGCCCGGCACCTGAACCGGACCGGTGACCCGAGCGCCCGGGCGGCGGCGACCATCTCGGTCGACGAGTCGATCCCGGTCACGGTGGCTCCCGACCAACGGTCTGCAAGGTGGACGGCGAGGGTGCCCGGCTCGCAGCCGAGGTCGACGACCACGGCCGGGTCGGCGACGGCGACCCTGGCCAGCAAATCAGCGAACGGGCGGGAGCGGTGGTCAGTGAAGCGCAGGTAGGCGGCCGGATCCCACATCGCTGTCTCCTCCCGGCCGATCCGATGTCCGACCGGCGTCACGGCCGGGCCGGCGTCCGACCGTCGCGGTACGCCGCCCACTCGTCGGCCAGCATCGCGAAGTCGAGTTCCGTACTCCATTCGCCTTTGAACAATTCGTTGCGCACCAGCCGGGCCTCCTGACGCATCCCGAGGCGTCGGGCCAGCCGGGCCGACGCCTCGTTGCGCTCGTCGACCCGGGCCACGATCCGGTGCAGGCCCAGGTGGTCGAAGCCGAGACCGAGCAGCGCCCGTGCCGCCTCGGTGGCGTAGCCCCGGCCGGCGGCGTCCGGGTGTACGACGTACCCGATCTCGCCGCCGCGATGGATTCGGCTGCGCCAGAAGAGCACGACGTCCCCGATCAGCCGGCCGGTGGCGGCCACCTCGACGCCGAGGGTGAGGGCCTGACCTTCGTCGCTGAGGCCGGTGTTGGCCCACTGGGTGGCGAGCCGCTGGACGACGACGTCGCGGGTCATCGGCTCGAGCGGCACGTACCGGCAGACGGCCGGCAGACTGCGGTAGGCGAGCAGCGCGTCGACGTCGTCGCCGGCCAGCGGTCGCAGCAGCAGCCGCTCGGTGCGGACCGGATAGTCAGGATGCAGGGCGGGATCTTCGGAATGCAGGGCGGACTGCTGCACGGTCGGCACGCCGCCCATGCTGCCACCACGCCCACCGTCGATCGCCTGCCACCACACCCGCCGCCATCCGATTTGCCGGGCCGTCCAGCAGCTGAGCCAGCCGGTCGACGGACGTGAGATCCAGCTCACATCGACGCTCAAAGCCGGGCCCGTCGCCCGGTCCGTCTTGCCAGTTGTGAACGACGACAGGAACGACGACAGGACGGGGCGACGAGGGTGACGGGTCGGATTCTCTTCGTGGAACTGCGCCGTACCGCGGTGGTGTGGTTCGGTGTCGGGCTGGCGTTCGCGGCGGCCTCGTTGGCCGTCGACGGGGAACGCTGGGACGGGTACTGGATGGCGGGGGTGCTGGCCCATCACGACACGCTGGAACTGATCTGGCCGCTCGCGCTCGCGGTCGGTGCCTGGCACGGGCGCCGGGACCACGCCAGCAGGATGACCGAGCTGATCGCGACGAGCGCCCGACCAGGCCTGGCCCGGGTGGCACCCCGGGCGGTCGCGCTCGTCGGCTGCCTCGCCGGCGGATTCACCGGCGGAGTGCTCGAGGTGCTGGCCCTCGCGGCGCTGGCCGCAGACCATCAGCCGGCCGGCTGGGTCTGGCCGGTGCTGCTCGGCGCGGCGAGCGTCGCGGCGGCCGGTCTGCTCGGCCTCGGCCTGGGTCGGCTGCTGCCGTCCCGGCTGACCGCCCCGCTGCTCGCCATGGGTGCGCTCGCCGCCGTCGTCGCACTGCAGTTGCTGGCCGACAGCGGCGACAACCGGGCGTTGCTGCTCAGCCCGACATCCCTCGGGCCGGTTGACGGCTACTCCACGATCGACGACCGAGCCGTCGCGGGCATGCTGGTGTGGTACGTCGCTCTGGCGGCGACCGGGTGGGCGGTGTACGCCGCCGCCACTCGCCGGTCCCGGCTGCTCGCCGTGCTGCCGGGCGTCGCCGGGCTGCTCGTCGCCCTGATCGTGCTGCCACCGGTCAATGAGGCTGCGCACCCCGACCTACGGGCCACCGAACTGGTCTGTGCCGACGGGACACCCCGGGTCTGCGTCAGCCGGGTCGACGCGTCGGTCCTGCCGGAGCTGGTCGGGCCGGCCCGGCGGGCGTTGGCTCTGCTGGCCAAGCTGCCCGACCCGCCAACCGCCGTCGTGCAGCGGGTCGGCCCGCACGGAGCCTCGACTGTGGAGCGCCGGAAGACGGCCAATTTCCATCTGCTCATCTACGGCGACGGAACGATCGCCACCGGGCTGCGCACGCTCGAAGCCGAAATCCTCGACGGCGCCGGGACCGTCGCGTGCGGTGCCGCTCCCGGCGACGTCGAGGGCTGGGAGCCGATTCAGGCGGCCCGGGCGGCGGCCGGCCTCTGGCTCGCGGGCCGGGACGCGGCACCGGACGAGTTCTGGGATCCCGTACAGGGCATGGTCGACGAGGCGCTGGCCACGCTGCGGTCGCTGCCGGCGGACGAACAGCCGGCCCGGGTCGCCGCACTTCGGGAGGCCGCGCTGAACTGTCGACCCGACCTCTACGAGGTGCTGACCGCCAACTGACGCGTATGGGCGGTAGACCCCATTTCGGATCGTGAGGGGTTGACGGCGAGGAGTCATCGACATCAACATGTTCGCCATTGGCGTTCAACGATCTTCGATGCCAACCGGTTGATCCCGGCCCTGCGATCCAGGAGACGATCGATGTCAGGACGCAAGCCCTCCCTACCACGACTATTGCCCCGGGCACGCCGCCTGCTGGCCGTCACCGCTGGTGCCGTGCTGGCCGGCGGGCTGCTCGGCGTACCACTGCCCGTCTCGGCCGCGCCCACCGACGGCGGTGCCGACGCCCCCGGTGCCGGCGCCGCCGCAGTCGCCGAGGAGCTACAGACCACAGTCGCCGAATCGACCGGCGACCGGGTCCAGGCGCTGCTGATGCTGCCCAACCCGCAACGCTATCCGACCAACCCGGACACCGCCGTCGACCAGCTGCGCGCCCACTCCGAGGAAATCCAGGCCGAGGTCGAGACGGCGCTGGAGGAGCACGCCGAGACCGCCGGCGACGTACGGGTGGTCAACCGCTTCTGGATCACCAACATGCTGCTCGTCGAGTTCACCGCCGACGCCTCCCGGCTGTCGGCGCTGGCGAGCCTGCCCGGTGTGCAACGGCTGCTGCCGAACTTCACCCTGAGCGTGCCGGAGACCGAGATGACCGCCGCCGCCGACCCGGCCGCGTCGATCATCGACGACCGGATCACCTGGGGCATGGACCGCATCGGCGTCGAAAAGGTCTGGACCGAGCTCGGTCTGGACGGCACCGGCGTCCGGGTGGTCACCCTCGACACCGGGGTCGCCATCGACCACCCCGACCTGGTCGGCAAGATGGCCACCGACGACCCGACCGACCCGACCTACCCGGGTGGCTGGATGGAGTTCAACTCTGCCGGCGGTCTGGTGGCCTCCGAGCCGCACGACTCGTCCACCCACGGTACGCACGTCTCCGGCACCATCCACGGTGGTGCGGCGTCCGGCGTGACAATCGGCGGTGCCCCCGGCGCCGAGATGGCGCACGGCCTGGTGATCCCCGACGGAAGCGGCTCCTTCGCCCAGGTCGCCGCCGGCATGCAGTGGGCGGTCGCACCGACCGACTCCGCCGGCAACCCGGCGGGCCGGCCGGCCGACGTGGTCAGCATGTCGCTCGGCGCGGCGACCTACGCGACGGAGATGGTCGCCCCGACCCGGGCGATCGTCGCCGCTGGCGCATTCCCGTCGTTCGCCATCGGCAACGAGGACATCTTCGGCAGCTGCGGCGTCGGTTCGTCCAGCCCCGGCAACGTGTACGAGGCCGTCGGCGTCGGTGCCACCGACATCGACGACAACGTCGCCGACTTCTCCTGCGGCAACGTGGTCAACAAGTCCAGCTGGGCCAGCCCACCCGCGGACTGGCCGGACAGCTGGGTCACCCCGGACCTGTCCGCCCCGGGCGACGAGGTGTGGTCGGCCCACCCGGACGGCAGCTACCGCTACGCCAGCGGCACCTCGATGGCGACCCCGCACACCAGCGCGGTCGCCGCGCTGCTGCTGCAGGGCGCACCGGAGCTCAGCGTCGACGCGACCCGTACCGCGCTGATCGACACCGCCTTCTGGGACGACCGGTACGCCGACGTGGCACCGGACACCCGCTACGGCCACGGCCGGATCGACGCGTACGCCGCCGCCGTGCAGGTGGCGCTCGACAGCGGCGTCACCGGCCAGGTCACCACCGCCGGCACCGGCGCCCCGGTCGCCGACGCCACGGTCACCGTCACGCCGGGCGGGGCCTCGGTGCGTACCGGTGACGACGGCAGCTTCACCCTGCGGCTGGCGCCGGGCAGCTACACGCTGACCGCCACCGCGTTCGGTCACGAGACCGCCAGCGTCCCCGACGTCGTCGTGGTCGAGGAGTCGTTCACCACCGTCGACCTGGCAATGGTGCCGCTGCCGATCGGGGTGGTCACCGGTGCCGCGACGTTCGACGAGAGCGGCCACGGCGTACCCGGGGTGACGGTCACGGTCTCCACCGACGGCGCGCCGGTCGGCAGCCCGGTGGTCACCGGCACCGACGGTAGCTACCGGCTCGAACTGCCGGCCGGCAGCTACCGGGTCACCGCCGAGCATCCCCGGTTCGACGTCTCCCCGGCCGTCGAGGTGGCCATTCCGGAAGGCGGCGCGGTCACCGCCGACTTCACGCTCAGCCCGCCGCCGCAGACGGTCGCCCTGGTCGGCAGCTACGTCGACACGTACGCCGACGAGATCTTCGCCCCGCGCGGCATCGAGACGGTGAGCTACGACTGGGACGAGCTGGTGGCCGCCGCCGACCATCCGGTCGTGGTGCTCGGCTACGGGGTGAGCAGCGACTACGACGAGGCGACCTTCCAGGCGTTCCTGGACGCCACCGACGCCGCCGGCACCGGGGTGATCTTCACCGACCACGCCTACAGCACCGGCAACGGCATCCGGCAGCTGTCCCAGCACACCGGGCAGCCCGTCTCGACCGGCTCCATCACCGGCGGTACCGGCGTGGCCGAGTCGTACTACGAGGTGACCGCCGAACACCCGATCCTCGACGGGTACGCCGTCGGTGACCGGATCCCGCTGGACGACAGCACCCAGGCCAAGTGGATCGCCTGGTTCGGCGACTACTCCGGCGACGGCCGGCAGACCCTCGCCGACCTGGGACGCAGCGACACCACCGGGATCTACGGCGGCGGCATCGGCGTCGACCAGCGGGCCACCAACCGGCACGTCCTGCTGTCCACCCACGGTGTGTCGGTGACCCGCGGCCCGGTCGACTGGACCGAGCAGGCCACCCAGGTGTTCCTCGACGCGATCGACTGGGCAGCCCGCCCGGCCGAGGAAGGGCAGCCGTACTTCGCCGTGCACGGGTTGACGGTCGACCCGGAGGTGGTGAAGAGCAACGAACCGGTACGGGTCACCGCCCAGGTGAAGAACATCGGCGCGGCGGCCGGTCCGTACCAGGCGGTGCTGCGGGTCGACGGTGAGTCGGCGGCGACCACCACGGTCAACCTCGGCTCCGGCGTCAACCAGACGGTCAGCTGGACGGTGCAACGGGCCGAGCTCGGCAACTACGCCGTGACGCTCGAGTACCTGACCGGGTCGTTCCGGGTGCGTCCGCCCCGGGTGAGCCTCACCGCGCGTACCGTCGACGCTCCGGACGCCGAGCCCGGCCCGCTGGCCGACGCCGCGGTCGAGCTGGTCCACGACGGCGCCGTGATCCCGGTCGGTGCGACCGACGACGCCGGCACCCTCACCTTCGAGACTCCGGCCGCCGTCGACCGCTACACCCTGGTGGTGCGCAAGGCCGCGGCCGACGGTGGTACGTCGTACCTGCTGCACAAGGCGATCACGGTGTTCGACGACGACGAGGTGCTGTTCGCGCCCCGGGTGCTGGCCGGTGGGCCGGCCGGGGCCGAGGCGGCCCAGGATCTGTCGACCCGGGTGGACCTCGCCGCCGACCTGGTCGGCGGCGACCATGAGGCGACCGTCTACCTGCGCCCGGCCGGCACCGCGCCGTGGGCGTACTCGTTCGGGCCCGGACCGCTGGTCGCGACGCTGGACAGCTACCAGGCGGTCACCGTGCACCAGCTGCCCCGGTTGGAACGTGACTGGTGGCTGGTCAGCGAGATCCTGCCGGAGATGGACTGGGTCGACCCGTTCGACGCCACGTTCGGCTTCGGCGGCACGGCGCAGGTCGAACTGGCCGCGTCAACCCCGGAGCCGGGCTCGGTCGAGGTGGACTGGTCGGTGACCGACGCGCACGGACACCCGTTCGCGACGGTGCGCGCCACCGACGTACGGCCGTTCGCCGACCTGCCGGCGGTGACCCGCCTGGAGGACGTCGTGCCGGCGGTACGGGCGTTGGCGCCAAACGAGGCCCGGCCGGTGCTGCGGCTGTCCGACCCGACCGGGGCCGAGATCCGGGCCGGTTACCTCGACTGGGCGGCCCAGCCGTACGGGTTCGAGGTCGACGACCCGCAGCCCGGTCGGTACCAGCTCCAGCTGGAGCTGGACACCGGCTGGTACAGCGGGCTGGTCGACGCCGAGTCGTCCCTGGTGCTGGCCGAGGCGGCGACGATCACCTCGACCTACCCGCAGACCGCCGAGGTGGACGGCTGGTTCCACCCGGAGGTCCGGGTGGTCAACCCGAGCGGGATCGACCAGGGCACCGCCGAGTCGACGCTGACGATCACCCACCCCGACGGTGACCTGCTGGCCCGCGACGTCGCGGTGCAGCTGCGGGTCGACGGGGCCTGGGTGCGGACTCCGCTGACGGTGCAGGACGGTGCTCTGGTCGGGACGATCTCGCCAGAGGTGGCGCTGACCGCCGGCACCGACCTGACCTGGGAGCTGCACGTACGCACCCGCCGGCCCGGCGCGTTCACCTTCACCCATCAGCTGGCCGGCGATGCGGTGGCGGTGACCGCCAGCTCGGCGGTGACGGTGGGCTGACGACGTCCGGCAGGTAAGGATCCTCACCGGCCGCGCGACCCCCGGGCCCGGGGGTCGCGCGGCCGGTGAGGATAAGGTCTGGCCGTGCGGACCAAGCAGGAGTTGAGCGACGCCATCCGGCAGCGACAGCGGGCGGTGCTGATCGTCAACGCCAGGTCCCGCCAGGGCCGCCAGTTCTACACCGACGCCGTCCGGCGGCTGACCGACGCCGGATTCGAGCTGATCGCCAGCTACCCGGTCGACGAGCCGGGTGAGCTGGAACGCAGCCTGGACGAGGCAGTCCGAATGGCCCCGGACCTGCTGATCGCCGGCGGTGGGGACGGCACCATCGGGGCCGCCGCCCGGCTGCTCGCCCACCGCGACATCGCGCTCGGGCTGCTGCCGTTGGGCACCACCAACAACTTCGCCCGTACCCTCGGGATCCCGATCGACCTGGATGCGGCGGTCCGGGTCATCAGCTCCGGCAAGGTGATCGACGTCGATCTCGGCCTCGCCGGTGACCTGCCGTTCGTCAACCATGTCGGCATCGGGTTGTCCGCCGAGGTGATGCTGCGCACCCCGCCCCGGCTGAAACGGGTGGTCGGCAAGTTCGCCTATCCGACGACGGCGGCGGCGTTGATGGCCCGGCACCGTCCGCTACGGGTCAGCGTCCGCACCGCCGGCAGCAACCGGGACTTCCAGACCCACCAGCTGTACGTCGCCAACGGCGGTCACCAGGCCGGCCGGCCGATCACCGCGGACGCCAACGCCGACGACCGGCTGCTGGTGGCGTACCCGGTCGGTGGTGCGACCCGGCACAGCCTGCTGGCCGCGACGGTACGCAACGCGGCGACCGGTCACCGGCGTACCCTGCGGCACGACCCGTTCCTCGCGGTCGGCGAACTGCTGGTCGAAACGGACCGGCCGGCGCCGGTGGAGATCGACGGTGAGGTGTGTGGCGAGACCCCGATCCGGCTGCGGGTCGACGCCAACGCGTTGCGGGTGATGGCCGCCGCGGGGACCGTCGACCACTGACCCGACCGCGCGGTCGGGCCGCACGACTCCGGCTGGCCGCCGGTCTCGCCCCACTGGAGGGCCAGGCCATCGTCGGCGGTGGACATGTAGTTCGACGCAGCACGTACCATGCGCTGGTGTCGACCGTCGCCGCCGCGATACGGCGGGTCCATCTCCGGTCAGTGGTCCGACCGGTCTGGCTGTTTCTGCCGAGTCTTCCTCCGTCACCGCAGGCCCAGGCGGTCGGCCGCACGCCTGGCGGCACCACCCGGCCGCTGGCTGCTCCAGGCATGGCGGCGGACCCGCCAGCTACCAACGCCACCGCCGGAACCGGTACTCGTACCGCACACGGGGTGCCAGCCGCGGTACTACCAGTGATGACGACATGTGGGCCGTCGCGCTCTGTTCAGGCACCGCCGGACTCGACCACGTCGCCGGCGGCGACCGGGTTGACCGAGTCGACCGCAGGTAAATTGGCGACGAAGGGTTCCCGGTCCGCATCGGACATCCGCAGTTCCCGCCGCGACGGCACGACCTCGCCACTCATCTGACCACCCTACGACGCGTTCGCCCACCCCCGGCCGCGCGCGGCGCGGTCCGGCCCGCTGCCTCGGGCCGGACCGCGCCGACGTCAGTGCCGGATCGGCATCAGCAGCGAACAGCTCCGGTCGTCGTCGGGCAGTCGCACGGCCAGCGGCCGGATCGGTCCGTCCAGGTCCAGCACCAGCTGACCGCCGCCGGCGGCCGCCACCGCCTGCAGCAGGAACTCCCGGTTCACCGCGACGTACCGATCCGGTGCGGCGTGCCAGGCCGCCTCGTCGACGCATTCGACGGTGCCGTCGTCGGTCGCCGCCAGCACCGCGACCGGGTGGGTGACGCCGAGGTGTTCGCGTACCACCGCCGGGGCACGGCCCGGCTCCAGCGCCCGTCGCAACTCGGTGGCGTCCACGGTGACCTGTCGTCGGCCCTCGGCGCCCCGGACCGGCAGCAACGGCCGGTAGTCGGGAAAGTCGTGGTCCAGCGGGTCGGTGGTGATCCGCCAGCCCGGGGCGGAGGCGTTGACGCCGTCCGGACCGAAGGCAAGTTCCGCTGTTGGGTTACGGTCGACCTGGCTGCGTACGCCGGTCACGAAGCCGCCGGGCACCAGGACCGACGCCGCTGGGCCGTCGACCGCCGTCGGGACGAGTTCGGCGACCGCAATGCGGTAACGGTCGGTCGCGGCGAACCGTACGGCGTCGGCGGAGACCTCGACGTGCACCCCGGCCAGGGCGGGAATCTCGAGGTCGATGCCGACGGCGAACCGTACGGCGTCCAGCGCGCCGGCCAGGTCGGCGGCGTCGACGGTGACGTGGGTGGTGGTGGTCATGATCGTCCGATTCTCCTCGGCATCGAGCAGGGCATGGATGCGGGAGAGCTCCCGACGGGCATCGGCCAGCCCGTCCTGCAGCCGGCGCAGGTGCACGTCGAGCAGCCGCCGGGCCACCGTGACGTCGGGCAACGCCCGGACCGCCTCGGTGATCTCGGCCAGCGGCAGGCTGACCCGGCGCAGCCCGGCCAGCAGCCGGGCGGCGCGCAGCTGACTCACGGCGTACCACCGGTAGCCGGTGCGCGGATCCACCGCGGCCGGCACCAGCACGCCGGCGGCGTCGTAGAACCGCAGCGCGCTGACGGTCAGCCCGCTGGCGCGGGCCGTCTCGCCGATGCTGTGCATGTCGCTCTCCACGTCCATGGACTCTGCGGCCTAGACCAGGTCGAGGGTCAAGGCCAGCCGGGTACCGGAGCCGACGGGCCGGGCCAGCGGCGGGATGCCGGCCCGTGGCAGCATTGCAGTTCCGACCAGATCGATGTGCGCGTCCAACGAGACCGACGTGCCCCGCCGGGAGGCAGGATGACCCCGCACGCACCTGCACCGCCCGCGATCGCCGGGCTGCCGCCGCTCGCCTGGCAGCACACGCCGGTGGCAGCGGATCATCACGCCGGTCGGCAGGCCCTGTCGCTCACCGCCGGCCCCGGCACCGACTGGTTCGTCGACCCGGTCGGCGAGTACCGCACCCACAACGCCCCGGCGCTGCTGTTCGCCTGCCCGGACGGCGAGTTCGCGCTCTCCGCCCGGGTCACGGTCGACTTCACGGCCGCGTTCGACGCCGGCGTGCTGTGCCTGCGCATCGACGAGGAACACTGGGCGAAGCTGTGCTTCGAGTACTCACCGCAGGGTCGGCCGATGGTGGTGACCGTGGTGACCAACGGCACCTCCGACGACGCCAACGCGGTCACCGTCGAGGCGTCCAGCGTCCACCTCCGGGTGCTGCGCAAGGGGTCGGCGTACGCGTTCCACTACTCAGTCGACGGCATGTCGTGGCAGTTCGCCCGACTGTTCCGGCTGACCGGTGCCGCCGATGCGCCGACCCGGGTCGGCCTCCTCGCCCAGTCGCCCACCGGTGACCGCTGCACCGCCACGTTCGAGCAGATCAGTCTGGACGACGTGGTTCCGGACGATCTGCGCAGTGGGCGGTGACCCGGACGGTGGTCCCGGACCGGGCTGGGTGGCCTGTGCTACCGGCTCGGCTCGCTGCACCTCGCCGACCAGGATCCGGCGGCGGCGGCGCTGGACGACGCGGTACGCGCGTACGCCGGGCTGGTCGGTGCCGTGCCCGACGCGGAGCTGACGCTGGCCGACGTGCTGGCCCGCCGTGGTCTCGCCCAGTCGGTACGGGGATGGGCCGCCTCGGCAGAGGTCGACGTTGACGCAGCGGTCCTGGCCTGTCTGTCGGTGACCGGCGGCGATCCGGCCCACCCGCGACGCCGGGACCTGGCCCGGGTGCCGGCGTCCAACGCCGCGACGCTGGCACCGGACGGTGACCCACAGCTCGCGATCGCCTCGGCCAACGCCGCACTGGGCTACTACGGCCATCCCGACGCGGGCGGCAACGACGCGGACGACAGCGTCGACAGTGGGTACGTACACAGTGCAGCGGTGGTGTCGGCGTTGCTGAACTTCGTCGACGGCCGGGTCGTCGAGGGCTTCGTACCGGCGGCGGTGATCGCCGCCGGCCTGCCGCCGGGCCAGGCCCGGCAGGCGCTGGAGGCCGAGTTGCGGGTGGTCGACGGGCTGCTGTCGATGGCCGGTGGCCCGGTGCCGTTCCCGCCGGAGATGGGTCGCAGCCTGGCGCGGCTGGTGCTGCTGACCGTGCGGGACCGGGGCCTGCTGTGGGTGCCGGCCGACGACTGGCTGGACCGGGCGGCCCAACCGACGCTGACAGCGGTGGCGCAGCGGCACACCGCCGGGGCCGGGCAGGCGACACCGCTGGAGACGGCGACGACACCAGCGATCCGGCGTTGCTCTGGACCGCATCGACGCGGTGGCTGTCCGGGCTGTCGTTGGAGGCGGCGGTGCAGCTGGCGACGGTCGCCGTCGACGTACTGCCCACGGCGTCGGCGTACGCCGACGGACGGCGGCTGGCACCGGCCGCGCACGCGTTGCTCGCCAGCGCATACCGGGCCGCCCCCCGACCGGCCACCGCCGGAACCGGCGGCGTACCTGCCGGTCTGGCAGCGGCTGCTGGAGGTGGCCACCGGCAGCTGCCGGGCGGCCGGTGACCACCCGCTTGCCGACGACTTCGACGCATGGCGCGCCCGGTTGGGGTGACCGGGCGCGCACCTGCGCGACGGTTACCGGCAGGACTCCCACCTGCGTGACGGTTACCGTGCCGGATTCGCACCTGCGTGGCGGTTACCGTGCAGGACGTACCCGCAGGCCGTGCCGAGGACCAGCTCGGCGATGGCAGCGGCGACCAGACCGGTGGCCGGCATCCCGTCCAGAGCGATGCTGAGCAGCCGGGACAGTCCGTACGCCAGATAGACGGTCGCCCCGATCAGCGCCGCGGCGAAGGTCAGCCGGCGGACGAACGCCCCGAGGGTGACCAGGATCCCGGTGGCCAGCAGTGCCCCGCCGGCTGCCCGGGTCTCGCTGAGCAGGCTGCTGTTGCCGGCGAAGTCGATGCCGTTGCCGGCGTGGAAGGCGTCCGGTGCAGTCAGGACCGCGCCCCCGATACCGACCACGACCAGACCGGCGACGACGAGAATCACCTTCTGGCTGCGGCTGCCGGTGCGGGTGTTGATCTGGGGCGGCGCCGGCACCGGGCCGGCGACGGTGGTCACTGCTGCCACGCCCCGGCGGCGGCCGCCTGCCGGCAGAAGTCGGCGAAGTCCCGCGGTGCCCGGCCCAGCGCCCGCTCGACGCCGTCACCGAGCGACGCGTTGCGCCCGTCGAACACCTCCACGCACAGGTCGGTGAGCAGCCGCGCGTAGTCCGGCCCCAGCTGCGAGACCAGGGCGATATGGAACTGCTCGGCGGTGACCGGCTGGTAGCCGACGGCCCGGCCGCTGGCCGTGGCGATCTCCGCCGCCACCTGCGCGAAGGTAAGCAGGCGCGGCCCGGTTACGTCGTACGTCCGGCCGTCATGCCGGCGGTCGGTGAGCACCGCCACCGCGACGTCGGCAACGTCGTCGACGTCCACGAACGGCTCGGCCACCCCGCCGGCGGGCAGGGCCACCGTCCCGGCCAGGACCGGGCCGAGCAGGTGTCCTTCGGTGAAGTTCTGGTTGAACCAGCTGGCCCGCACGATGCCGTAGGTCAGCCCGGAACTGGCGACGATCGCCTCACAGCGGCCGGCGTTGGTCTCGCCCCGACCGGAGAGCAGGACCAGCTTGCGGACACCGGCGTCGCGGGCGGCGGCGGTGAACTTCTCGACCACGGTGGGCGCTTCGGGTGCGGCGAGGTCCGGCGAGTACGACAGGTAGACGGCGTCCGCCCCGCGCAGCGCGGCGAACCAACTGGCCGGCTCCGCCCAGTGAAACGGCTGCTCGCCCTGGCGGCTGGCCCGGACCACGGGGTGGCCGAGTGTGGTGAGCTGGTCGGCGATGCGCCGGCCGGTCTTGCCGGTCGCCCCGGTGACGAGCACTGACGGTCGTGACATGGCGTGGGAACTCCTGTTCGGTCTTAGGTGTCGTGGACGGCCATCTACCGCCCGCTGCTGGCCACCGCCCAGGTCGGGCGAAGCGTCCGACTCGGGCGGGTGATGTCTTGTCGACCAGCCTGCCGGGGTGGCATCGGCGGAACAATGATCCTGATTCCTGATTTCTTTGCTCATCGTCCAGACCTGTGGATGTTCGGCATACTCTCCGGGAAACTGGGCAGGGTGTGGACGACACCCAGCTGCGCGATCCCGGCGATGAGCGACCCGCTCGGCGAGACCCTGCACATGTTCCGGCTGACCGGCACCCTCTACTGCCGGGCCGAGCTGACCGCCCCGTGGGGCATCGACGTGCCGGCTCTGCCGGGCTGCATGACGTTGCAGGTGGTCACCGCCGGCCGGTGCTGGCTGGAGGTGGGCGATGCCGAGCCGTACCTGATCGGGCCGGGCAGTCTGACGCTGATTCCGGACGGTGTCCCGCACCGGTTCCGCAGCGCCCCGGACGCATCGACGCGGCCGTTGTTCGACATTCCGGTGCAGCAGCTCAGCGAGCGCTACGAGATCATGCGACACGGGGGCGGCGGCGAGCTCACCCAGGTGACGTACGCGGTGCTGCGCCCGGACCACGTCGCCGCCCGGCGGTTGATCGCTCAGCTACCGCCCGTGCTGCATCTCGACCGGTTCGACGACGACGAGTCGGGGTGGCTGCACAGCACGTTGCGGCTGGTCGCCCGGGAGGCACAGGCGCTGCAGCCGGGGGGTGAGACGATGCTGACCCGGCTGGCCGACATACTGGTGATCCAGGCGATCCGGTCCTGGTTGGACGCCGCTGCGGAGGCGCGCCAGGGTTGGCTGGCCGCGCTCCGCGACGACCAAATCGGCCGGGCGCTGACCGCGCTGCACCGCGAGCCCGGGCAGGACTGGACGGTCGGCACCCTGGCCCAGCAGGCGGGCATGTCCCGGTCGGCGTTCGCCGCCCGGTTCACCGAACTGGTCGGTGAACCGGTGATCCGCTACCTGGCGACCTGGCGGCTGCAGCTGGCCCACGACCACCTGCGGCGCTCCGCCGACACGCTGCCGGTGGTCGCCCGCCGGTTCGGCTACCACTCGGAGGCGGCGTTCTGCCGGGCCTTCAAAAGGGCGTACGGGGTTGCGCCGGGCCAGGTCCGTCGGGAACGGCTCGGCGCCGGGAACGACTGACCCGACGCGAGGTCGCGGACCGGTGAACCGGCACACTAGGTGGATGGCACACCTGCGGGTCGACTTCTACTCCGACGTGCTGGAGCAGGCCACCTCGATGACCGTCCTGCTACCCCAGCACACCAGGACCCGGATCGGCGCTCCCGCGCGGGCCGGCGACGCCGATTCCCCGGTGCTCTATCTCTTGCACGGGCTTACCGACGATGCCACCGCGTGGACCCGGTACAGCTCCATCGAGCGGTACGCCGAGGAACGCGGCCTGGCCGTGGTGATGCCCCAGGTGCATCGCAGTATGTACGCCGACGAGGTGCACGGAGCACCGTTCTGGACCTTCCTGTCCACCGAACTGCCGGCCGTGGTCGACTCGTTCTTCCGGGTTTCCCGACGGCGGGAGGACACCTTCGTCGCGGGCCTGTCGATGGGCGGGTACGGGGCGTTGCGCTGGGCGCTGCGCCAGCCGCACCGGTTCGCGGCGGCGGCCAGCCTGTCCGGCGTACTCGACGTGGCCGCCCGCCAGCACGGACCGTCGGTGTCCACCACCGACCCACTGATGCGGCGGGTCTTCGGCGAGCAGGACATCGCCGGCAGCGACGACGACCTGCTCGCGGTGCTCGACCGGGCCGACCCGGCGGCGGTGCCGCAGCTCTGGCTGTGCTGCGGCACCGAGGACGTGCTGTACCCGGACAACGTCCGGTTCCGCGACGCCTGCGTGGCGCGGGGTGTCTCGCTCACCGTCCACTTCGAATCCGGTGACCATGTGTGGAGCTACTGGGACGCCAAGATCCGGGACGTACTCGCCTGGCTGCCGCTGTGACCGATGGAACCGACGCGGCGCGAATGGCCGCCGGGCTGGGCGATCAGTTGACCACGCTGACCTTCACCGATCTCGGCACCGAACAGGTCACCAGGACGATCATCGACGCCGTGGTGCGGTGGGGTACCGAGCAGGGCTGGCGGGTGTACCGGCGGGCAGCCAGCGTACTGCCGCTGCCGCCGCCGATGCACGGCCGGCACTCGGTCGTCGACGTGGCCTGTGCCCGGCCCGACGCGCCGCCGCTGGTGGTCGAGGTGGACCACACCGACCGACGCCGTACGGTCGAGAAACTGCTCGCCGAGGCCGCAGCCGGTCGAGTGGCGATCTGGGTCCGATGGGGCAGCCGTGGCTTCACCGCCCCGCCCGAGCCGGTGCGCATGGTCACCGTGCCGGTCACCGCCCGAGCCGCGGAGCGACCGGGCGTACGGTTGTTCAGCCGGCAGCCGGCGCGGCCGTTGGCGCCGCCCGATCACCGGCCCGGCCCGGTGACCGCAGCCGGGCCTCCGTCGTCCCTGTTCGACCCGGCTGACGGCGAGCCGCCCACCGGTGGTTGACCGCCCGGCTGGGCCGGCCGGCGGATCATCCCGCTGCGGGTGCCGGAGCCATCCCCGTTGTCCACGCGCTGAGCACGCGAACCGGTCCCGGCACCCACAGATCGGGACACGGAGGCACGGTGGCTCACGCCCTCCCGCGCAGGAGCGGACCACGTCGGATCTCGCTGTGAACAGTCTCGGCCACCGTGAACGTCCGAAAAAGGCGCATCGCGTGACAGAATCTGGTGCTGATGTCACGGCGAGGACAAGGTGACTCGCTCAGGAAGGACGGTGACATCCGTGTCCGCTGTGGAGGTCAAGTCGGAGCTGCGCACCCTGCGGGCCGGTCGCGGCGTGTCGGCGCCCGATCTGTCCGGTCGGCTCGGCGACCGCCTGCGTACGCTCTGCGGCAACAGTGCGGTGAACCGCGACGACGAGCCCGCCGATTTGCGCGAGCGGGTGATAGCCGAGCTGAACAGCCAGGTCCGACGCCTACCGGACGACATGGCGCTGGCGGCGCGGGTCGCGCTGGGGCTGCACCCGCAGGCGCAGGACGCGCACTTCCGTGGCCGGGTCGCCTGGCTTGCCCGGCGGCTGGGTCGCGAGGACCGGACCGCGCTGCGTCGGATCAACGAAGCGGAAGTGCTGCTGGCCGAGGCGATCGGCCAGGAGCTGGGCCGGCGCAGCTCCAGCCCGGTCGGAGCCGGTTGGCACGTCGCCGGGCTGCGGGTGCTGGTCCGGCTGGACACCCCGACGATGGAGGCGTACGAGGAACGGCGGATCGTCGCCGACCGGGACGGCGTCGACGAGATCATGCTCGGCATGTCGCTGCCCTGCCCGCCGGGCAGCGACGGGCTCGACATCCGGGCAGATGTGCACTGGGGTGGGCGGCTGATCAGACACGAACGACCGCTGCCGCAGCGGTCGCAGTTGGTCGTCGGCCTGCCCCGGCCACTCGCCGCCGGTGAATCATGCGACTTCAGTGTGGTCACTCGACTGGGTCCGAGCCAAATCGCCTCACCGCACTACGTGCTGACGGCCACCCGACGGTGCCGACGGTTCGAGCTGCGAGTGAGATTCGACCCGGTCCGGTTGCCCAAGTGGGTGCGGCGGGTGACCGGGGAGCCCGTTCGGTTACTGGACACACCGCAGCCCGGCAGCGAACTGCTGCAGCCGGACGCGGTCGGCGAGGTCTACACGGAATTCGACGATCCGGAACTGTATCTCGCGTACGGCATCCAGTGGTTTCCGGCACTACAGCCGTGACGCAGGATCGGAACGTTGGCACGGGTCAGTCGGTCTCCATCACGCATCACCTCCGCTGACGTCGACAGGCAGAATCCGGTGAAACTGCCATTGGCAGACAGCGATCGACTGCGTCTCCCCGGCCGGTGCCGGGAATCGCGCCGATCAGACGGGACAAGGTAGTGGTTGGTCGACAACGGTTGCCCGGCATCGGCCCGGCAAGTGCCGGCTAGCCGACGCTAGGCGGTCGGACCCGACCAGGGTGTGACGCTGGCCGGGGGCTGCACACAGGTGGACTGCACCGCAGACCGGCTGGGCCGGGCGGCGAGCGTGGACACCAGGAACGTCGCGCAACGCGACGAACCGCTGATTCCTCGTGGCCGGCTTTCCGGCCACCGATAGGTCAGTTACCGCTGACCGAGGCTACGACAGCGCGATCCGGCCGGCACGGCCGTCGATCGCCAGGCGAGACAGCGTCGAATCGCTGGGCCGGGTCGTCGGGCAATGAATGCATCGGGCAATGAATGCACGTGGCTCAAGGTCAATCATGATCTGTCTCCCCGTGAGTCGCCGTACAGTAACCTTATCACCGCCCGCCAAGTTTGCCATCGTAAATACGGCGACAACCCGGTCACAGTCCTCTGTCCACAAGGCTGGCCGGTCCGGACAGGCCGGTCGGTCCGGGCGACATCTGATAACCTCGCCGTAGCGTCGCGTGCCGGTGGCAGTCCGTGTCAGGCATGGAGGTGCCGGACCGAAGGGAGCACGACGATGACAAGCGCCGTTTCCTTGCCCTCCACAAGTGAGTGAGGGCGACGAAGCCAGGCTGGTGGCCTGGAGCCGCGAACTGCGCGGTGTGCACAACCGGCTCCGCGAGGCGCTGACCTACACCCGAGAGGCGTTGGCCGCCGGCCGGCCGGCGGAGCCTGCGACCCGGGATTTGCTGCTGTTCTGTCACGGATTCTGCGCCGCTCTGACTGCCCACCACGAGGGCGAGGACGGTCGACTGTTCCCGGCCATCGCCGCACAGCATCCCGAGCTGCACGACACGCTACGCAACCTGCGGCAGGACCATTCGATGATCGCGTACCTGCTGACCGGGCTGCAGGCCGCCGTGGCGCGAGCCGCGCCGCCCGCCGAGCTGGACCGGCACCTGGATGGCCTGGCCGCGATCATGGAGTCCCACTTCAGGTACGAGGAACGCCAACTGCTGACGGTGCTGGAGACGCTGGCGCTGGACGCGGATCCGGGCAGCGTGCTGGGGCCGCTGTAACCCGGCCGGCCGGGCGCCGCTGCGCGTCTGGCCCGCCCGTCCGCCGGAGCCCACCGCGCGTCAGCTCCGGCTGCCCGGCGTGGCCCGACCCCGGCTGCGGCGGGCGAGCCTGCCCTGCAATGCCCGGCGGGCGACCGGCTTCAGGTCGTCGACGACGTCGACCAGCACCGCCATCTGTTCCAACGCGGCCAACGGCGATCCGGCCAGCACCCGGCGGAGCACCAGCTCGATCTCGTCGGTCCACAGCCGCAGCGCGGCCGCCGCAGCCGGAGCGAGCCGCTCGTCGGTCTGCGAACGGAACGTCGGTGCCCTGCTCGGGAAAGAGGATGTGGCGGGTCGCGCCGAGGTGCAGCAACGGCCCGGTGACCGGCGGGCCGCGCCAGAACCGGTCCATCACCCCGGTGCCGACGCAGCCGATGGACTGCTCGCGACCAGTGGTACGGCCAGCAGCGCCAGCCGGTGATCAAGTGCGGCGGCGGCGACCACCAGGGTGAGCCGGACGGCGACCTCGGCGAGTGCCCGGTCACGACCGCGCTCCGGCGGTACGCCCTGCTCCAGCCACAGTCGCAGCCGGTCGAACGACCATGCGGTGGCTTTGCCTGAGACCGGGCGGAAGGCCCGGTCGGCGAGCGGGCCGAGGCGACCCCACCCGGGCGTGTAGTCGTAGCCGGTCCGGAACCGGACGCCGTTGAGGGTCGGCTGGTAGCGCCAGAAGCCGTGGCCGGACCGGATCAGCGACAGCTTGTGGTCGCAGGTGAACCGCAACGCGGAGGCAGCGGAGCCGTCGGGTCGGCGGCGCTCGCCGGTGGACTGTCCGGTGCCGGCGACGGTCAGGCCGGGCAGCAGCGGGTGGCGTACCGGAACCGTCCCTGCGACCCGTACGGCTCGATCCGGGTGAAGCGCAGGTCCCACCGGGCGTGCCGGGCCGGGTCCTGGGTGTACGCCACACCTGGTCAACCGGGGCCTGGATCAGCGCCTCGATGTACAGCACGCCTGACCTCCCTGGTTTGAGCGAATGCTCAACTGAGAGGTTGGCACGAGTCTTGAGCAGTCGCTCAAATGATCGGTGGCCGCGCTGACCTGCAGGCGGCGATCAGTCGGCCGGGGCCCACGGACTGACCGCGATCCGGCCGGTGGTGCCGATGTCGAGGCCGCCGTCGGGCTCCAGCACCTGCGCCGGTACGCCCGCAGCCGGCGCCACGGCCAGGAAGCTGCCGTGCGTCGGCGAGACCCGAACATCGTCCACTGTGTTGCGCCAGACCAGGACCGCGCCGGCCCGCTGACCGGGCTGCACCGTGATCGGTACGGGGCTGCCGGCCACGGTGTCGATCCGGGCGATCACCTCGGCACCCTCGATCACCTCGACCGCCAGCGGCTGCAGTTGCTCGTCGAGGACCGTGAGCTCCGGAAAGCCGTCGAGGTGCACCGGTTCCTCGGCACAGTTGACCAGCCGAATCGGCATCGCCCGCAGACCCATCGCGGCGTCCACCTCACCCAGACTGAGCAGCGCTCCGGAGTCCGGGCAGTCAGGTGACGGATCCGCCGACGGCACCGGCGTCGGCGTGGGGACGGGTGCCAGATCGTTGTCCGGTGGCTGCGGACCTGGTTGCGGCAGCTGACCGGCACAGCCGGCGAGCAGCACCGCCGTCAGCAGTAGCGCACCGGCCCGTCGGCGAATCACCGGTCGCCCGTCTGGTTCCCGGAGACAGGCTCGCCGCCGCCGTCGCTGCCGCCGTCCTTCTCGTCCTTGTCGTCCTCGTCGAACGGTTCGTCGCTCCACCGCCACCGGGCCTCGTCGCCCTCGACGTGCAGCAGGAACTCCGACACCGCCGCCCCGTCCGAGTCGATCAGCACGACCGCAGCCCGAACCTGCTGGTACGCCCGTTCCCAGGCGCCGTCGTCCGGACCGTCCTCGACCACCCGCATCGCCCGCAGCTCCGCGTCGAAGATCGGCCGCAGCGGCGCGAACGACTCGGTCGGCCGGAGGGTGGCGTACAGCCAGGGAAAGTCGCCGTCGGTCACCGCCAAATCAGCCAGCAGCACGCCGTCGTGGTCGCGCAGCGACCAGCTCACTCCGAATCCCATGCCACCCATCTCTTCCGCCGCGCGCCGCCGTCGGCACAGTAGTACAGCCGGGCACCTACCGTGGTGCCCCGTCCCAGGCCTGAGGACCGGCCCGCCGGGTGCCGTCCGGCCCTGCCGCCGACCGCGTCGACCCGGGACCGTGAGGGTATGACCGCGCGAGCGCACCACCGACGCCCCGAGGCGAAATGCCCGATCCGGCCAAGCGAGCCCTGCACGCTGTGCCTGCCCGGCGCCACCGGTCCGGCCGACTGCGGCCTCGTCTACCTGGTGATGAGCGACGACGAACTCCGCGCTGGGCTGCACGAGAACCGCCGGGTCGCGGCCTAGCGGATCACGTCCGCTAGGCCAGCGCCAATCGGGCGGGTTGGGATCGGACGCTCCACCGCTGCCCCGCCCCGTACATCCGGTTCTACCCGGTACGCCCCGGCACCGGGCAGGCTGCTGACCGCCTCGACCAGTTCAGTGCCGATGTAGTGCAGGCCGACCCCGTCGTCGGTGGCGTACCCGGCCGGCAGGTCGCCCGACGCGACGCACTCCAGGTACCGCCTCCGGCGCGGCTGTTCCGCCAGGTCATGGTGTACGCCGTTGCTGTACGGCAACAACCCCAACGTCTCGGTGACCGGGTCGAGCCGCTCAGAAAAAGAGTCCGTCACCCCGCCGGTGTGCCAGCAGATACTGCCAGCACTCCCCCCGCCCAACACCACACCGGCCGCCCAGCACTCGCGGAGGATGGCGTCGACCCGGTGCGCCCGCCACACGGCGAGCAGATTCACCACGCTGCCGCCCGTCACCCAGATCAGCTGCTGCTCGCGCAGGAACGCCCCGACGTCGTCGACGTTCGGTCGAGGAAACAACTGCAGGTGGGACGGGATCACCTGCTTGGCGTCGCCGACCGCCGCGTAGAAAGACTCGATCACGTCTAGCTGGTCACCGGTAGCGGTCGGCACCAGGCAGACCTTCGCCACCGGCACACCGGTCAACGAGATTGCGTGGTCGAGCAGCGCGCTGCGGCGCGGAGCCGGTTCACCCGGCGGCGGATGCAGGATGCCGGAGACAGCGAAGATCTGGCGACGACCTGGGGGCATCTGCCCATCATGCAGGAACCACCGCCGCCTTCCAACGAATGACTCAAGATCTATTACACGTTTTCAAGCTATATGTGACCTGTAGACAGCTGAGCAGGATATATTGTACTTCCATCCGATTTGAGGGGTTAACGGCCGAGACCTGGTTGGGAGCACGCGCATGCCGAGTCACGCGGACGCGTCGGCGCCGGCTTCCGTCCTGCCTGGCGCCGATCGGCGTGTCGCACCCCGGTTGCCGAACGGTGGAGCTGGCCGTCGGCACTCCAGCAAACCGGACGGGAGCCGGGGCGGAAGGGTCCTGGTCCTCGAGAACGACGGGCCCGAGAGCCCGGCGGACCGGCTCGACGAGGAGTTCGACGTCGCGCTCCGCCTGCGCGGGCCGGTAGACCTGGAGGCACTGCCAGCCGTACTCGCTCAATACCAGCCGAAGCTGCTGCTGCTGAAGCAATCCCTGGACGCCGCCGATGCACGGCTGATCGCCGCCTGTCGCGCCCACCGGGTGCCGATCCTCGTCCTCGCCCGACCGGTGTACGGACTTCTCCGGCCAGCCCGCCTACGACGTCACGGCGGGCTGCCCTGGTTCCAGCTGCGTTCCGGTCCACTGACGACGGCAGACATGTGGGCGAAAAGAGGACTCGACCTCGCCTTGATCTTACTCGCGGCGCCGCTGCTCGTTCCCCTGCTGCTACTCGTCGGCGCGGCGGTGGCCGTGACCGGCCCTCCACTGTACGTGCAGACCAGAGTAGGTGCCGGTGGCCGGCTCTTCCGACTGGTCAAGTTCCGGACCATGCACGTCGACGCGGAGTCCGCCACAGGGCCGACGTTGGCCACTGCCGACGACGACCGGATCACCAGACTCGGCCGGTTGCTCCGGCGTACCCGCCTCGACGAGCTCCCGCAGCTGTGGAACGTCGTCCGGGGGGAGATGAGCCTGGTGGGTCCGCGGCCCGAACGGCCCGAGTTCGTCGGCGAGCTGTGCCGGCTCCAGCACTACCACCTGCGTCACCTCATCCGACCAGGGCTGACCGGCATCGCGCAGCTGACCGGCGGTTATGCAGCGACGGCTGAGGACAAGCTTCGGTGTGACCTGCTGTACCTGCACTGCCGGTCGCTGCGGCTGGACCTGGGTCTGCTCCTGCTCACCATCGTGGAACTCTGCCGGGGATTCCCCCGTGGTTAGCCTGTCAACCGGGACCGGCCGCCGGGTGGCCCGCAACACCGCCAGTCTGCTGGGCGGTCGACTGATCGTCACCGCAGTCGGGTTGGTGACGCTGCCCCTGGTGTATCGGCACCTCGGCAGCCAGGAGTTCGGTATCTGGGTGTTGCTCTGCGCAGTCGTCGCTGTCCTGGCCATCATCGACCTGGGCCTCGGCTCGGCCATGGTACGTGAAGTCGCGCGGGACGACGGCGACTCGTCGCCCCGGCGGCTACGTGCCACGCTGGCCCTCGGGCTGGGCTGGGCGGTGTGCCTCGCCGTACTGGCAACGGCCCTACTGACCGCCTCCTGGCCCTGGGTCGGTCGGTTGTTGCAGCTGGGTGAGCTCGCCGGTGAGGCACGCCGGGCGATGTTGTGGTTGCTGGTGTCACTGTTCCTCGGCGGCGTCGAACTGCCGTGGCGCGCGGTTCTGGAGGGCACCCAGCGGCACGGCACGGCGGCCTGGATCGGTGCCGGAGCCGCACTGGTGGGCGGCGTGCTGACGGTCGGGCTGCTCCGGATCGGCGGTGGGCTGGTGGGCCTGGCCGCCGTCACCGCCCTGACCAGCGGCCTGCGGGGCGGACTGACCATTCTGGCCGCCCGCCGGTACTGCCCGGCCTACACCCCGCGGCTGCCCGACATCCGGCGTGAGGATCTGCGTGTGGTCCGCGGCTACGGCCTCCGGGTGCAGGCCACGAGCGCCGCAGGGGTGGTCAACACGGAGCTCGATCGGTTCGTACTGAGTGGCTTCTTCACCCCGGCCACCGCAGGGCACTTCGACCTGGGTGCCCGGCTGCTGAACCTGCTCCGGCTACCGCCGGGGTTCGCGCTGCTCGCGCTTTTTCCGGTCGCTGTCGCGGGCGTGGCCAACCCTGGTTGGCTCAACCGGTTCTACCTGCGAACGACGTGGCGTCTGGCCGCCTTTCTGGCACCGTGCACGGCTGCCGTCGTGGTGGCCGCCGACCCCCTGGTCCGGCTCTGGATCGGCGACCAGGTGCCCTGGGCGGCGACGAACCTCGCGGTACTGGCTCCCGCGTACGCGGTCAACCTGGTGCTCGGCGCGGCGACGATCGTGGCCCGGGCGGAGGGACGCCCCGGTCTCGAGACCCGGTACGTCATGCTGTCGGTCCTGCTCAACCTTGGTACGACGGTCCCCCTCATCTGGTTGTACGGCCCGGTCGGCGTACCGCTCGCCACCGCGGCTGCGATCCTGCTCTCGTCGGGCTATTTTCTGTGGCACTTCCACCGCAGCACGGCTCGGCCGCTGACGCCGGTGCTGCGAATCCTCGGCTGGACAACCACCGCCGCCGTCGTCGCGGCGGCCGTCGGCGGTCTCGTGTCGCCGCACCTGCCGGACGGCGACGGACGGCTGGGCGCTGCGCTCGCGGTGTGCTGCAGAACCGGTATCACGTTGCTGGTCGCGACGCTCCTGGTGGCCGGCGTGCGATGGTTCCGCCCCACGATCGACGGTCGCGCAGCAGATTCGGCGGACCGCACGGCGGCTCAGGTGAACCCGTGTGTCGATACGGAGATTGCCGTTCGCACCGGAGCACCGTTGACCGACGAAGTTGGCAGCCGATGAGTCCCCGTCGTGCCTCCTGCCTGGTCTGCGGTCCGGGACCGACCGACGAAGCCATCCTTGGAGGACGGCTGCGGCAGTGTCTGGCCTGCGGCTTCGCCTGGACGATCGGCGCGGCCGATCCGACACCGGACCTCTACGACGACACGTACTTCGAAGGCGGCGGTTACGAGGACTACTTCCTGCCGGGGCCGCGCCGGTTCGAAGCCAGCCGGCGGTTGCGCTGGCTGCGCTCCACGATCCGGCCGCAGTCCCTGCTCGAGGTCGGACCAGCGGGCGGGTTCTTCCTGGAGGCTGCCCGGAGGTGCGGCATCGACGTGTACGGCGTCGAGGTCTCCGCGGCGGCGACGCGGTACGCCCGCGACCGCCTCAACCTGCCAGTTGAGCAGGGCAGCTTCGAATCCGCGACGCTGCCCGACCGAATCGACGCGGTCTGTGCCTTCCACGTACTCGAACACGTCACGGATCCCTGGCAGTTCCTGCGTGCCGCACGAGCGGCGCTGCGTCCCGGGGGTGCGTTGGTGCTCGAGGTTCCCAACATCGCCTCGGCGGCGGCCCGGCTGCTCGGCGAGCGATGGCCTGGGCTGCAACCCGAGTACCACCGTTGGCACTTCACCCCCGGCTCGCTGGCGCACCTGGTGACGATGGCCGGGTTTCGGGTGCTCCGGCAGGACACCACGGTGTTCCGCTACTACATGCCGCTCCGGTATCAGCTACGGCACGCCCACCGGCTGCTGCCATCGGACTGGTCGGCGACCCGCTCGCTGCGGCTGGTCCATCCACGACAGGGCGACCTGGTCCGTCTGGTGGCGAAAGCGACGGACGGCGAGTGACAGGAGAACCGATGAGATCTGCGGAGAAAGTTGCGACCGGCTGCCTGCTGTGCGGCGACGGCTCGGGCGGTCGCCCCGTCACGGACGGGCTGCTCCGGCGCTGCGACACCTGCCAGTTCGTCTGGACGGTCAGCGAGTTGCCGCCACCCGAGCAGTTGTACGACCGCGCCTACTACGAAACCGACGGATACCAGGACTATTTCGCGTCCGCCGGACAACGACGGTACGAGTCCGCCCGGCGGCTCCGCTGGCTGCGGTCACGGGTTCGCCCGGCGACCCTGCTGGAGGCGGGGTCGGCAGGTGGCTACTTTCTGCGGGCCGCCCGCGACGCCGGCATCGACGCCCGCGGCGTCGAGGTGTCGGACGCCGCCGCCAGCTTCGCCCGGGAGCAACTGGGTGTGCCGGTACGCACGGACCGGTTCGAGGATCAAGCGCCAGGAGCCCCGGTCGAGGCGGTGTGCGCCTTCCACGTACTCGAACACGTGACCGATCCGCGACGGTTCCTGGCGGCGGCCCGGGCTGCACTGCGACCGGACGGCTGGCTGGCGTTGGAGGTGCCCAACATCGCTTCGGCGGCTGCGCGCAGGCTTGGCAGCGGGTGGCCGGCGATCGCCCCCGACTACCACCGTTGGCACTTCACGCCGCACTCGCTCGCCCGGCTGCTGGCCGAGTCCGGCTTCCGGGTGGTCGGTCAGGACACGATCTTTTCCCGCTACTACTGGCGGGCTCCGGCCCGCCTGCGGCAGGCCCGCAACCTGGTGGTCGCCGACTTCGCGGCCTGTCGATCGCTGCGAGTCAGCCACCCGACCCTCGGCGACCTGCTGCGGGTCTTTGCGCGCAGGGAGGATTCATGAGCAGCGTGGACCTGTCGATCCTGCTGGTGAGCTGGAACACCCGGGAGGAGACACGGGCGTGCCTCGAGTCGCTGCCCACTGGGATCCGCGGGGACCTGAGTCTCGAGATCGTCGCCGTCGACAACGGCTCGTGCGACGGGTCGGCCGAGCTACTGGCCGACCATCCCCAGGTACGGCTGCTACGCAACGAGCACAACGTCGGATTCGCCGCCGCCGTCAACCAGGCCTACCGGCAGGCCCGAGGCGCGCTGATCCTGCTGCTCAACAGCGATGTCCGGTTTCACCCGGGCGCATTGAGCACAATGGTCGAGCATCTGCGACAGCACCCCGAGGCTGCCGGGGTCAGTCCGCTGTACCTGAACCCGGACGGGACCTTCCAGCAGCACTATGTCAATCTGCCGAGTTTCACTGCCACGATCGCTCTGGTCACCGCGCTCCGCAAGCTCCCGGTCTTCCGGCAGGCGCTGCACAAATTCCAGATGCGCGGGGAGGACTTCAGCCGACCCCGGTTGCTGGCCTCCGGCAGCTGCATGCTGCTGAGGAGGCAGGTGCTGCCGACGGATCATATTTTCGACGAACGGTTTCCGATTTACTGGAACGACGCCGTGCTCGCCCGCACGTTGCGGGACGCCGGCCGCCAGTTGTGGATGATCCCACACGCGGTGGTGACGCACAGTAGAGGCGCCTCGTGCCGTCGGCTCGGACCAACCATCCGGCAGCGCCATCTACTCGGCAGCCTGGTCGGCTATCTGTCCCTGACCGAGCCGCGATACAAGCTGGCTGTCTTCCGCGCGGTGAGCCTCGTCGATCACGGTCTGAAACGGCTCTTTGGCCGGCCCGTGCCGCTGGGACTGAGCGATCTACGAGCGGCGCTACGCGGCGACGTCGGTCCGCTGCCTGATGGTGACATCCGGGACTGGTGGGTGATCGTCGACTCGGGGCGGTCCGTGGCAGCTGCCGGCTCCATTCCGTCAGGCAGGGTGACCTCAGCCCTGGTGACGGAGGCGAGCCGGCGGCAGGACAAGCGGGTCTTGCTGCTGCGCGCGGAGCCCGCCGCGCGGTCACGCTGGCGGTTGACGGTCCAGACGCAGGACCAGTCCGTCTGGACCACAGACCTTCCGTCGGCGCTGCCGTTCGGCAGGTACGTCGGTTGGATCGATCGGGTCAATCTGCAGGTCGGCGCCGGCCGGCTACGTCGCTGGCTGGACCGGCAGGCCGGCGCCCGGGTGCTGTACCTGACCGACGAGCGCGTGACCGCGGTGATCGGATACCTCGGCGAGGATGAAGTACACAGTCTCTCGTCGCCCCTTCCGGCAGCGGCGGAACCAGCTCATGTCTAGGCATGGTCACCCGGTCCGCTCGTCGTCCCGGTCCGTTGCCATGCCACGGCCGCGGCGACACGGTGCCGGCGACACCGATGTGTCACGACAGTCCGTCGGCACCGGCAGCGGGTGGGTGGTGATGTTCAGCGCCACACCATGGCGTGGCGGAGCCCACCGCCAGCACGCGTTGGCCCGGCAGATCGCGGTCGACCGTCGGGTGCTCTACGTGGATCCCCCCGGCCAGCTACCGAGTTGGCGAATGTCGGTCACCCCGGTGGAGCACAACCTGTGGCGCGCCGAGGTGCCCGTCCTCCTACCGCTCGGCCGACAGCTGCCCCCGGCCAACCTGGTCAACCGCCGGTGCGGCGCGTCACTCATCCGTCGCTGGTTGGACGACCGGCCGGGCCACCGGTTGCTGTGGATCGACGAGGACCTGGCCGCGACGGTCGCAGGGCGCTTGGGAGAGCTGGCTGTCGTCTACGACGCAACAGATCTGGACTGGACCTTCACCCGGCGGTGGAACCGATGGCACCTACGGCGGGCCCTGGGCAATGCGCTGGCCGCCGCCGATGTGGTGTTGGCCTCGTCGTCGGCGCTGCCCGCGCGGCTACCCAGCGGGCACCGGTCGGTGGTGGTACTACCGAACGGCTGTGATCCGGACCGGTTCCATCCAGCCGGGCCGGTCTCCTCGTGGCTGGCCCGGCTGCCCCGGCCGGTGCTGGGCTACGTCGGTGCCGTCGACACTCGGGCGTTCGACGCCGACCTGGTGGCGCATCTGGCCACCGAGCACCCAGAGTGGACCTTCGTACTCGCCGGTCCGACGACCCGGGGCGGCCGGAGTCCGCTCGTCAGGCTGCCCAACATCGTTCTCACCGGTCCGGTTCCCTTCGCGGACGTCCCCGGGATCCTGCGCGGCTGTGACGTGACAATCATCCCTTACCGGGTCGGCGGGCTGATCGACTACGTGCATCCCAAGAAGTGCTACGAGTATCTCGCGATGGGCAAACCCGTCGTCGCCACACCGCTACCGGCGCTGCGTGGCATCGGCGCTCCGATCCGGCTGGCGGCGGGGCCGCAGCAGTTCGGCGCGGCGGTCGAGGAGGCGTTGCAGACAGCGGACGTTCCGGCCGAGGTGTCGCTACGCCGGTCCGTCGCGGTCGACAACAGCTGGGCGGTGCGGGGCGCCCAGCTGCGTACTCTGCTCACGGATCTGGCCGGACCGCCACTATGAGACTGGCATACGGCTTGTGGACCGCGCCGCTGCCGATGGTGTTCGCCGCGACCGTCGTCGGGGCGCTGGCCGTCTCACCCGGCACCCTCGGCACCGTCCTGGCAGCCTCGGCTGTCTGCTGCGCGGCGTTCGTGCTCTGGCCGTGGGCGGTGCTCCCAGTCGCCATCATCGGCGGCACGATTGCCGGCGTGACCATCGGCGGCGGCGACGTCGCCACGATCGTCGCGATGCACGCGGCCCTACTGGGTGCCGGGGGGATCGCACTGGCGATCCGGGTGCTGATCGGGGCGGAGAAGCTTCGGCGTACCACTGCGGACCTGCCGATGCTGGGTCTCACGCTGTTGGTGCTGCTGGCGGCGGTGTACGGCCTCTCGCTCGGCAACCCACCCCGGGACGTCCTGGTCGGTGCCTACCAGATCGCGGTCATTCCGGTCTACTTCTGGATCGCGGCCCAGACGCTGGGCGACCTGAGACGGCTGCGCGCAGCCGCCATTCTCTACCTGGTGCCGACCGTGGCACTCACACTGACAGCGCTGGCCACTGCAACCCAGACAGGTGGCTTGATCGCGCTACTCGCCGTACCACCGCTGATCGTCCTGGCCGGGCTCGCCGAAGGTTGGAGCCGGGCCGGCTTCGCCTTGCTCGCCGGGTTACTCCTGGCGGATGTTGCCGTGTCGATGTACCGGGCGCTGTGGTTGGCCGCGGCAGTCGCTCTCGCGGTGATGCTGGTCTGGGGCGGACGGACCCTACGTCGTGGCATGGCAGCGACGGTCGCCGTCGCCGTCGCCGGTGTCGTGTTCTTGGCCCTGGTGTCGAGCCTTGCCAACCACGTCGACGTGGTGGCCCTTGAACTGCAGGAGTCGTCGGGCTACCGGGGCCCCGAGTCCGCTGTCGGAATGAACGTCTTCGCGGAGCGCCCTTTCACCGGCGGCGGGCTGGGGCAGTCGGTGCGGGACATCTACCTACCAGACTTCACCCGAGATGATGTCGGCCCGGTCTACCACGCCTTCTACGTGACCGTCCTGGCGAACATCGGCATCCTTGGCCTCATCGTCGTGCTATGGCCGCTTTACCGCACAATACGGAACGGATTTCTGTACGGTAACGGCATAGCGTTCGGGTTCGCCGCGCTCACCTGTGGATTCCTTGTCGGAGCAGCATTCGCCGGACCGACGGCGGGCCACTGGGAACTCGGCCTGCTGCCAGCTCTGACGATGATCACGGGTTCGATCGATACACCACAGCCGACCGTACCCGAGGAGGTGAGGACATGACCGAGTCGAACGCGACCGCGGTGATCGTGACGCACAACTCGCAAGATCATATTCGCGCCACTCTGACGGAACTGGCGAGAAGCCGACTACCGGTCATCGTGGTGGACAATTCCTCCAGCGACTCCACAGCAACGATCGTACGATCAGAGTTTCCCGAGGTGACGCTGCAGACGAACATCGTGAACGTCGGTTTCGCGACTGCCGTCAACCAGGCAGTCACGGCCGTCCGGACCGATGTCGTACTGCTGGTGAACCCGGACTGCGCATGCCCTTCCGCTACGGTAGACGCCCTCCTCACCGCTTTGCGTGACCACCCTCATGCCGGGATCGTAGGGCCACGCATACGCCGCCCGGACGGGCAGATAGCCATCAGTGCACACCCGTTCGAGTCATTGACCACGGTCGTCGCGTCCCGGTTCGGCGGCAGTCTGCTACCGGTACAGCTACGCCGGCTGGTGTCCGGACGAACCCGCCGGGCGACGTACGACGCGTGCCGGGAGACGGGCGGCCCGGTCTCCGTCGACTGGATCTCCGGCGCGTGCATGGCAGTGCGCGTGCACCTGCTGCGACGAATCGGCGGCCTCGACGAAGGTTACTTCCTCTACTACGAGGACGAGGAGCTGTGCCTTCAGGCATGGCGCAACGATGTCGCGGTCCTGTACCTGCCGTCCGCGGAGGCGATGCATGTGGGCGGCGGCAGCAGCAGCGCCGACCCTGCCCGCACCTGGCCGCACCTGTACCGGAGCATGCTGCGCTTCTTCGCGCTCCACCGACCCACGACGCTCGCGGCCCTCCGCGCCGTGGTACTGCTGCGCGCGATGCTCGGTATAGGTATCGCCGGGATGCGGTTGCCCATCCAACCTCGAACCGGAGCGGCCCGCGCTCGAGCCTGGTCAGAGATCTCACGGATCGCGTTGTCCAGCCGGCCGGAAAAATCGTGGAGGAAAAAGTGCACGTGATGGTCACCGTCGTCGGCGCACGGACGGAACACTGGATCGAATTATTCGCCGCCCTGGCGAATCGCCCTGATGTCACGGTCACGGTTGTCGCGGCCAATGTTTCCGAGCTGACCCGGACCGAGCTCGACCTGGTGTCAAGCAGGTCCACCAGGTTCCGTTACCACGTCGTTCCCCATCTGTTGGGGGAAGGCCGGACCGGGCACATGGCATCGGTCCTCTTCCGGACTGACGTCAGCCGAGTTGTAGAGCAACCACCGGATGTCGTGCATATCATCGGTGAGGCCGCCTACCTGTCGACCTGGCAGGTAATCCGTTCCTGCCGGCGACGCTGGCCGGGCGTACCGGTCTCGCTCTACGCCGCGCAGAACATCGTCATCGGGTTTCCGGCGCCCTTCCCCACCATTGAACGGTACTCCTATCGTCAGGTCGATCACATGTTCCCGATCACCCCGGCGGCGCTCTACGTCCTTCGAGTTAAGGGATACGCCGGCAACGCTTCCGTCGTGCCCCTGGGCGTCGACCCGAAACTCTTCCGGCCAGGACCGACCGGAGACGCAGGCCGTCGCTTCACCGTTGGATTCGTCGGTCGGCTCGAACACCACAAGGGTATCGCCGATCTGCTGCGCGCGGCCGAGTCGGTCGACTGTGACGTGGCGTTCATCGGCGCAGGTGCCCTCCGGCCCCTGGTCGAGCGGGCGATCGGGCGCCGCCCAGGGCGAATCGTGCTGCATTCCTGGGCAGATCACCATGACCTGCCCGGCCACCTCAATCGGATGGATGCCCTGGCGCTGCCCTCCGTCGAGGTCGTGCAGCGCAACGTCCTGCCGTGGGTGGGCATTCCGCTACGCGAACAGTTCGGCCGGGTACTTGTCGAGGCGATGGCCTGTGGCACACCGGTGGTCGGCAGCGACGTCGGCGAGATACCACACGTGATCGGCGATGCCGGCCTGACCTTCACCGCTGGCGACTGGGTCGGTCTTGCCAACTGTCTCTCCCGACTCCGGGATGATTCGGAGCTCGCAGCCAGGCTGTCCGCCAACGGACTGGCCCGAGTCAACCGGTTGTTCAGCTGGGAGAGCATCGCTGACGCCATGTGCGATGCGTGGAACGGGCTTCGCGGCGCCGGGGACCGGCGCTCGGCGACGGGTCTGCCCCGACATCGCGGGGAACCGCACCGTGCGCCGCGCGCCGCCGCAGCACAGCAGTTGGAGGCGAAACCATGACCCGGTGGTCCCGTGGCCTGCCGACAGTCCGTGCCGTCGCCCGGCTCGCCGGGCTTCCGGTCTTCGGATTGTGCCTCGGGCTGCTCGCCGCGCAGTTGGTCACCCAGTGGACCCCGCCCACCTATCAGGCGTCGGCTTCGCTGCTGATCAGTGCGAAGGGCGACGGGGAAGTTGCCGGCCAGGAGACGGCGTCGATCACCCTCGCGCAGAGTCTGGCGCCGACGATCGCCCGGATGGCCGAGACGCGCGAGGTCGCGGCCAGGGCCGCCGACAGTTTGCGGTTGCCGGCGGACGAGGTCGTCGGGCAGGTGACCGGACAGTTCGAGCCCGGCATGCAGATCGTCACCGTGGCGGCGGCCGCCCGCTCGGCCGACCGGGCGGCCGCGATCGCAAACGAAGCCGCAGCCGCGGTGATCGGGCGGCTCGCTGACTTCCCGCTCGCGGAGCAGGTTCAGGTCGATGCGCGGGTGCTGGACCGGGCCACTGCGCCGGCCCGGCCGGTCCTACCGAAACCCACGCTGAACAGCGCGCTCGGTGCGATAGCCGGCCTACTCGTCGGCCTCGGCCTGACGACCGCCCGCAACCGGTTCGACAATCGGCTACGCGATGTTCAGGCGGTGGACGCCCAGCTGGGTCTGCCGGTGCTGGCGGTCTTCCCGCAGCTGCCGCGACGCTTTGCGCCGCGACATGTCCGGATGCTGCGACACGGTGCGGCGACCGTGGCGGCGGACGCCCTGGTCGCAGCCCTCAGCGTCTTCGTCGATTCGCTGCCCGGCCGGCGGATCTTGGTCACCAGCGCCCGACACGACGACGGGAAGGCCATGGTGGCCGCCCTGCTGGCCCTTCGGATCGCCGACGGCCGCGACAACGCGACGCTCGTCGAAGCTCAGAGCACCGGTCAAGGTGACCCGCAGCCGGCTGCCGACCGCATCGTACTGAGCTTCATGGAACGCACCTTCGGCCGGCCGGCAATCGGCCCTGTTCCGACCGTCGTCGGTGCGGACCTGGTGGGCCAGTGGCCGACCGGCGGGCAGCTCGACGAGACCATCGGCCGCACGGACGACGACCTGGTGCTGCACGCGCCGCCAATCCTGACCGGAACCACGGCGGCCACGCTCGCGAGAAAGGTCGACGCCGTCGTACTGGTGGTCCGGCGAGGTGACACCGACACGGCCGACGCCAAGCAGGCCTCGATGCTGATGCGGCACCTCGGTGTGCCGTTCGTCGGTGTCGTCGTCGTCGACGGCGCGACCATGCTGTCCCACCGGTTGTCCGGTCACCCTGACCGATTCGCGGCTCCGGGCTCCGACGGCGGTCGACACCGACGGACGGATCCACCGTCTGGCACCGAGACTCCGGCCGCTGCCGCCACGCCGACGGCGACCGCTCCTCGATCAACACAGTCCGCAGCACTGACCAGCGTTACACAATCAGCGATTCGCGCCGAATAGCAGCCATTCGATGCTGGTCAGTAGTAACCTATTTCAGCAGATGATGGCTACCGACATCCGTCCAGCCAATCATCAATTGATGAGACTTCTCAGAAGGAGTTCAGATGACCGTCATGCCGGCCATAGATCCGGAACCCACCGGCACCGCCGCCGGCGACCCACGGGCCTTGTACCTGGACCTCATGAAGCGCACCCTGACAAGGTACGCCTTCGGCGAATCATGGATTCGCTACCACCCGCGCCGCAATTCACTGCGCAGCACCCTGCTCCGCCAGGGTCAGCGGCTGCTCAACCGGCGGGACATGGACATCATGGTGCGATTCCCATTCAATGCTGACGAACGCACGAACGGCCGCGACTGGCCCCCGGAAGCCGAGACGATGATCGGTCTACGGCGACTCGACAACCTTGAGAAATGTGTGACTGAGGTGATCGATGACCAGGTTCCTGGGGACCTGATCGAGACCGGAGTGTGGCGCGGCGGTGCCTGCATCTTCATGCGCGCGTTACTCAAGGCGTACGGGGAGACCGATCGGGTGGTCTGGGTAGCCGACTCATTCCGAGGGCTGCCCCGACCGGACCCCGAGCGGCTCGAGGACGTAGAGGATGCCCTCTGGAAAGAGCCGTTCCTCGCCGTGCCGCTGGATCGGGTCCAGGCGAATTTCCGCCGGTACGGCCTGCTTGACGACCAGGTCCGGTTCCTGCCGGGTTGGTTCGAGGAGACGTTGCCGACGGCCGCGATCGACCGGGTCGCGGTCATGCGACTCGACGGGGATCTATACGACTCGACGATGGTGGCGCTCGACGCACTGTATCCAAAGCTCTCCGACGGCGGCTACGTCATCATCGACGACTATCACGCCGTACGTGGCTGCCGGCAGGCGGTCGACGACTTCAGGCGCGCTCACGGCATCAACGACGAGCTCCACCAGGTCGACTGGACCTGCCGGTACTGGCGCAAGTCGCCCTAGCAGCTCACCGGCTGAGTACTCCGACGTCGGTCCCAGCAGGAAGGTCCCCTGGTCCAGGCGTCTACTACCGGCGGTAGGCTTGACCGGTGACGCGACTGGGTGACCTCGAACGCGCGGTGATGGACGTGCTGTGGGACCGCGACCCGGCGGCCGATCCGGTCACCGTCCGCGACGTCGCCGAAGCTCTGCAGGACCGCGACCTGGCGTACACGACGGTGATGACGGTGCTGGACCGGCTGGCCGGCAAGGGCATGGTCAGCCGGGAGCGGGCCGGCCGGGCGTGGCACTACCAGCCGGCGGCCAGCCGCGAGGCGTACATCGCCCAGTTGATGCTCGACGCGTTGGACCTGGCCGGCAGCCGCGACGCGGCCCTGGTCCGGTTCGCCAGGTCGGTCACCGGCACCGAAGCCGAAGTGCTCCGGGCCGCGCTCACCGACCAGGCGCAGGTGGCGGACCGGCGGGGTTGACGCTGCCATGGCACACGGCGCGCACTTCGCCGCGGTGATCCTCGCCTGCTACCTCACCGCGCAGGCGTTGACCCGCTCGGTCTGGTTCGGCCCCGGCTGGACCTGGCGCAGCCCCCGGGTGGCGATCCTCTGCTGGCAGGCGCTCGGCTTGGCGGTCGGACTGGCCGCGATCGGCGTTCCGCTGGCGGTCGGACTCGCCCCGTACGGCATTGGGCCGGGCCGCGCCGCCGGGCTGTTCGTCGGTAATCTGGCCGCCGGAGTGACCAGCCTGGCCGCCGGACGCGGCTGGCCGACGGACGTCCTCCCGGCCGGGCTGGGGCCGGTCCGGCTGACGCTGGTCGGCGTCGCCGCCGCGATCGCCGCCGTCCTGCTCGGATCCACCGTACGCAGCCTGCTCGCCGCCGTACGGGCCCAGCGTCGCCACCGCGACCTGCTCGCTCTGGTCGGCCGCGCCGATCCGGCCGCACCGGGCGCGCTGGTGCTCGACCACCCCGGCGCGGCCGCCTACTGCCTGCCCGGGGTCCGGCCGACGGTGGTCGTCAGTGCCGGCACGCTCGACCTGCTCGGCCCCGGCGAGCTCGCCGCCGTACTCAGCCACGAGCGGGCGCACGCCGACGAACGGCACGATTTGGTGCTGCTGCCGTTCACCGCGCTGTGCCGGGCCCTACCCCGGGTGCGTTGGCTGCGGGCGGCGCACGACGCGGTCGCCCTGCTGGTCGAGATGCGCGCCGACGACAAGGCCCGGCGTCAGCACGCCGACGAGCCGCTCGCCGCCGCGCTGCGCCGGTTCGCCAGCGCCGGCAGCCGGATCACCCCGGCCGGTGCCCTCGGCGCCGCCGACCTGGAGCTCGACGCCCGGGTACAGCGGCTGCTGCTCGACCGGCCGGCGCCCCGGCTGCGGCCGGCGGCCGCGACTGTGGTCGCCGCCGCGCTGCTCCTGCTGCCCGCGTCGCTGTACCTCAGCTGGTGAGCACCACCGGCACCGCTACCGCACCGGCCGACCGGGCCGGTCGCCGCCGGCCGTTCGATCCCCGGCTGGTGCGGCAGGTGCCGGCGGTACGGGTGCGGCTCGCGCTGCTCGGCGTACTCGGCGTGATCGCCGCCGGTCTGATCATCGCCCAGGCCACCACGCTGGCCCTGGTGCTGGCCGCGGCCGCCAGTGGCGAGCTGCACCGGGCCGCGCTCGGCGGCTTCGTCCTGGCGGTCGCCGGCCGCGCCGCGCTGCTCTGGGCGCAGGGTTACCTCGCCGCCGACGCGGCGGCCACGGTCAAGGCGCAGTTGCGGGCAGACCTGCTGGCCGCGATCCACCGGCGTGGCCCCGCCTGGTTGTCCGGTCAGCGCGCCGGCCAGCTCGCCACCCTGACCGGCCGGGGCGTCGACGCGCTCGACGGCTACTTCACCGGCTACCTGCCGCAGTTGGTGCTGAGCGTGACCGTGCCGGTGGCGGTGCTCGCCCGGCTGGCGTTCGCCGACTGGAGTTCCGCGCTGATCGTCGCGGTCACCCTGCCGCTGATCCCGGTCTTCGGCGCGCTGCTCGGCTGGCACGCGCAGGCGGCGACCGAACGGCAGTGGCAGCGGTTGGCCCAGCTCGGTGGCCACTTCCTGGACATGGTGGCGGGGCTGGCGACCTTGCGGGCCTTCGGACGGCAGCGGGCGCAGGCCGAGGTGGTACGCCGGATGGCCGACCGGCACCGGGTCGCCACCATGGGTACGCTGCGCATCGCCTTCCTCTCCGGGCTGGTCCTGGAGCTGGTCGCCACGCTGGCGGTGGCGTTGGTCGCGGTACCGATCGGACTTCGGCTGCTCACCGGTGGGATGGCGCTGTCCACCGCGCTGCTGGTGCTGCTGCTCACCCCGGAGGCGTACCTGCCGCTGCGCGCGGCGGGCAGCCGGTTCCACGCCAGCATGGAGGGTCTGACCGTGCTGGACGAAGCGCTCACCCTGATCGGCGAGGACGATCCAGCGCGCGACGCCAGCGACGGAGAGCCGGTCCATGACGCCAGCCTCGACGGGCCGGCGGGCCGAGCGGCACCGGCGGTCGTCGGGTCGCCGCCGGCGGAGATCAGGTTCGAGTCGGTCACCGTGGTCCACCCCCGGACCACGGCGCTGCGGGACGTCGATCTGACGATCCGGGCCGGGGAACGGATCGCCGTGATCGGTCCCAGCGGGGCCGGCAAGAGCACCCTGCTGCACCTGCTGCTCGGCTTCGTCGCGCCGACCGCCGGCCGGATCACCGTCGACGGGGTCGACCTCGCCGAACTCGACATCGAACAGTGGCGGCGACGGGTCGCCTGGGTGCCACAACACGCACATCTGTTCGCCGCTTCACTCGCCGACAACATCGCACTGGGCACGCCCGCCGCCGACCCGGCCGAGCTGTCGGCCGCAGTACGCGCCGCCGCGCTCACCGATGTGGTGGCGGCGCTGCCCGACGGGCTCGACACCCGGCTCGGTGAACGCGGCCACGGCCTGTCCAGCGGACAGCGCCAACGTGTCGCGCTGGCCCGTGCCTTCCTCCGGGACGCGCCGGTGGTCCTGCTCGACGAGCCGACCGCCCGGCTGGACGGCGCCTCGGAGGCGGCGGTCCTGGCCGGGTCACGGCAACTGGTCACCGGCCGGACCGCGTTGATCGTGGCGCACCGGCCGGCGCTGCTCGACGGCGTCGACCGAGTCGTCCGGCTCGACGCCGGCCGAATCACCGGACGCGACCTCGCGGCGGCCACCCCGTGACCGGCGCCCGGCCGGAGCGGACCGTGCTGTCGCTGGCCCGGCCGTACCTCGGCCGACTGGTCGGGGCCGGTCTGCTGGCCGCAGCAACCGAGGCGGCGGCGCTCGCGTTGATGGCCACCGCCGTGTGGTTGCTGATCACCGCCGCCGGTCGGCCGCCGCTGGACGCGGTCACCGTGGCGATCGTCGGCGTACGGGCGCTGGCGATCAGCCGGGGCGTGCTGCGCTACACGGAACGGTTGGCCGGCCACGACGCCACGTTGCGGGTGGTCACCGACGTACGGTTCCGGATCTTCACCGCGCTGGCCGCGCGACGGCCGACCACCGAGGACCGGTCCGGTGACGCCCTCAGCCGGTTGGTCTCCGACGTCGAGGCCGTGCAGGACCTGCTGCTGCGGGTGCTGGTGCCCGGCGCCGCCGCAGCCACCGTCGCGGTACTCGCGGTCGCCGGTGCCGCGACGGTCAGCCCGGCGGCGGCGCTCGCGCTGGCGGCCGGGCTAGCGGTCGCCGGTGCCGGTCTGCCGGCGGTCACGGCGCTGCTCACCCGGCGTACGGCCGACCGGGTGGCGCCGTTGCGCGGCGAACTCGCGGCGGACGGCGCCGATCTGATCCACGGGGCGGCCGATCTGGCGGCGTTCGGCGGCACCGCCGCCGCCCTGCGCAGGAGCACCCGCCGGGCCCGGGAACTCGCCCGGCTGGAGCGGCGGCTGGCGGCGACCGGCTGGGCGGTCGATGGTGTCGGCGTGCTCGTCGCCGGGCTGACCGTGGCGGCGGTGACGGTGACCGCGTTGCGCGCCGGCGTCGGCGGGGTACTGGTCGGCGTTCTCGCGGTCGGCGCCCTGGCCGCCGTCGAGATGAGTCTGGCGCTGGTCGCCGCCGCCCGGCAGTGGGCGCAGTTACGCGGCGGGCTGCGCCGGGTCGCCGACCTGCTGACCGAAGCGGCCCGGACCGGGACAGGACGCGCCGAGACGGGACGGGTTGACGCTAAGCGGGCTGAGACGGAGCAGGCCGACGCCGAGTCGAGTTCGGCGCGACGGGCCGCAGCCGACCCGGTCGGTGCCGCGACGGCCGACGACCGACGGCGGCCGACGATGGTGCTCGACGGCGTCACGGTCCGGTACCGGGCCGGCACGTCACCGGCGTTGGACCGGGTCGATCTGTGGCTGCCGCCCGGACGGCGGATCGCCGTGGTCGGGCCGAGCGGTGCCGGCAAGAGCACCCTGCTCGGCGTACTCACCGGGGCGGTGCCGCCGGACGGCGGCCGGGTGACGGTCGACGAGGTGGACCTGGCCGACGTGCCGGCCGGAGCGCGGCACCGGTTGGTCGGCGGGCTGCTCGCCGAGGCGTACGTGTTCAACGCCACAGTCCGCGACAACCTGCTCCTGGCCCGGCCCGCGGCGACGGACGACGACCTCGCCGCCGCCGCGGCCGCCGCCGGCCTGTTCGACTGGGTACGCGAGCAACCGGACAGCTGGCAGACCCTGGTCGGGGCGGCCGGCAGCCGGATCTCCGGTGGGCAGCGGCAGCGACTCGCCCTCGCCCGGGCGCTGCTGGCCGGCCCATCGGTGCTGGTCCTCGACGAACCCACCGAAGGGCTAGACCCGGCGTCGGCGGACACAGTGCTGGCGTCGGCGCTGGCCGCCGCCGATGACCGCACCGTGGTGCTGGTGACCCACCGGCTGACCGGGCTCGAATCGATGGATGAGATCCTGGTGTTGGACGCTGGCCGGATCGTCCAACGGGGCGACCACGCCGAGCTGACCGGACGGCCCGGCTGGTACCAGGAACAGTGGATCATGCAGCGGGCCGCCGAACAGGGTTACCTGACGGCAGCCAACTGAGGCGGGACGGGGTGCGGGCATGCCACACGGCGGGCAGCCCACTAGGGTGTGCGCAGAGTCACCCACCCGACAGTCCGGGTCTGGGCGCCGTCACCGGAGAACACACGGAGGTCAGCGTGGCCAAGTTGCCGAACCAGCCCGATGCCGACCGGCGCACGGCCGGAGCCGACGGTCCTGACGACGAGGCGGACGTCGCGACGGCCGGTGCCGACGCGACCGCCGACCCCGACGACGCGGCGGTCACCGCCGACCGGTCGCTCTGGCAGGACGTACGGATCGACCCGGTTGAGATCGCGTTGCCGGCTGGCGTCGGCTACACACTGCGCGCCTACCGGTCATCCGCCGCGTTGACCCCCACCGACATCTCCGAGCGCGAGGAGGACGATCTGTTCGCCGCTCGGCAGCGGGCGGCCGCCGAGGAGGACGAGGACGACGAGTCCGTGGTCATCCTGGACGAAGAGTTCGCCGCAGCGCTCGCGGAGGAGGAGAACGAGCAACAGGACGGGTCGACGAGCAAGGCCGGCAAAGGTGACAAGGCCGGCAAGGGTGGCGCCGCCGGTGGGAGTAACGACGCCGACGAAGACGCCGACGAGGATGTCGCCGACACCGAGTCGGCCGACAGCGGTGAAGAGGTGCCGATCTTCCTCAGCCACCGAGGCAAGCTGCTGCTGTTCCGCGACCCCGAGGCGCTGGTCAGCTTCGTCCGGTCCGGCGCGTCGCACGACCTCGCGCAGCTGGACAGCTGGCCGGATCTGGTTGACCGGCTGCAGCCGGCGGACGTGGCGGCACTCCCGGAGGATACCTACGAACTCGACCTCGTGGTGGAGAACCTGCGAGGCGGTCACGACGCCTGGGACGCGGCGCTGCTGATCCAGTCCGGCGAGGTCGCGAGGGACCTCGCGTACGCTCTGCGGATGCCCTCGGTGCTGGACATGCTCTCCACCGGATCCAGGCTGGACGATCTGGACGAGGCGCTAAGGTCGACGGTTGACGGCGGCATCGGCGGTTTCATGGCGCGCCGCAAGTTGAAGAAAATCGGGGCACAAACGGCAAGTCTCGGCTGGCGCACGATCATCGGGAAGATCTCTGCCGCTGCGGACTGGCGCGACTGACCCCTCACCAGGGACCATCAGTCCTTGGCATGACGGGTGTCCGGGAGGAGGACGGCGCGGTGGCGCTCGTGCGGGTGTACTGCGGTCTGGCATCGGCGGACCGGGCTGCCCGGTCGGCTTCGACCGGTCCGGCCCTGTCCGCCGCGATAGTCGACGACGCCGGCCGGCTGCTCGACGTCTGCGAAATCGGCGACGACCCGGCCGGCTACGCCCGGCTGAGCTGCATGCTCATCGAGCGGTCAGGCGGCGCGAGCGGAGCTGCCATCGCCGCTGACAGCGACGACCACGTCGTCACCTCGCTGCTGACCGCCGCCGGTCGCCCACTCGCGGTGGCCGACGACGACGCTGCGGACGACTACGCCGAACGGTTCGCCGACGACGAGTCGCTGGACGAGATGTCCTCCGCGCCGGCCCAGCGGCGCGCCGTCGGGCTGGCCCGGGCGCTCCAGGCCGGGGCGATGTCCGCGGTGGCCCTGCCCGTCTCCCGCGACCTCGTCGCGTACAAGCCGGTGCTGGCCGCGCACGCCGCGTTGGCCAACGGGCGGCAGGCCGCCGCCGTGGCACTGCGCGAGGTGCTCCGGGAGCTGTACCCGGCCGCACTGCGGGCCTATCCCGACCCGGCCGAGCCGGTCGCGCTCGCGGTGCTCGACGCCCTGCCGGAGCCGGGCATGCTCAGCGGCACCAGCTCGCGCAACCGGGAGCTCACCGTCGCCGCTCACGCGGTCGCCGCCCACCTCGCCTCCGACGGGGTGGCCGACGCGCAGACCATCGACGCGGCGGTGACCGCCCTACGGGTGGCGATCGTCGAGTCGCCCCGCCGCGGCACCGTCAACAAGGCGCTCACCTCCGCCACCGCCGAGACGGTGCGGCACGCCGTCGCCGCCGTCCGGGCCTGCGACGCCGCCGCCGACGCTCTGGTCGCCACCCTGACCGCCCGGGTCGTCACCCCGACACCGATCGGCGGGCCGCACGTCGCGCGTCGGGCCGCCGACCCGATCTCCGGTCCGCCGTCACCCGGGCTGCACGCGGTACCGCCGGCCCCGGACGCCGGCCCGAGCCGTACCCCCGCCGGCGGCCGGCGGGCCCGTCCACAGCCGGTCGGCGGCAGCGTTCCCGCCTCCCCCCAGCCGATGACCACACCTCCGGTGGCACCGGCCCCGGTGGCGCCGCCGCCGAACGCACCGGCACCGCTCACCCCGCTCGCCCCGGTGGCCAGGCGGTCCGCCGATCCGGGCAGCGACCGGCCGGTATCCGCCCCTCCTCCGCCACCGCCCGGGATGACCCCGATGCCGGCGCAACGTCCCGGCATCGCGCCGGCGGACGCCGGCGAGCCGTTCCGCGCCACGCTCACCACCGCTGCCATCAACGACGCGCGGGCACAACGCCGACCGACCCCGATCACCCCTCGGCCCGACACCCGGGCAGGTGCCGGTCCGGCCGGTCCTGACCCGGCCGCCGCACCACGGTCGGCGCCGCCGGCGGGTACGGAGCCGGTCTCCGGGACCCCGGTGTCGGCGCACCCGATCTCTGCCAGCCCGATGTCCGGGGCACCGACCTCGGCAGCGCCGGCCAGTGGTTCACCGCTTGCCGAGCCGCCGACCGGGGGTTTCTCCGCGACCGATTACAGCCTGCCCGTTCCCGCCCCGCGGCCCGGTCCGCCGACGTCGTCGCCACCCGGTTCCCGGTCCAACTGGCCGCTGGTGCCGCCGGGTCCCGAGGGCGGCGACGAATCCGATCCGGGCTACCCGGGAGGGCACGAGGAGCACCGGCCGGCCGCGTCCAACGGGCCCAGCGGCCGGGTCAAGCCACCGTGGCTGGCCGACGACCTGCCGCCGGAGCCGCCGATGCTGCGTCTGGTCGAGCCACCGGTCGCCGACCAGGTCCGTCGCGACGACTTCCGACCCGACGGCTACGGACGGCCCGAGGACTACGGCCGGCCCGACGCGCCGGTGGAGACGCCACCGCTGCGCCTCGTGGACGCTCCCCAGCCGCCCCCCGAGTACGGTCGCGGCCGACGGGCCGCCGTGGAGCCGCTGAGCGCCCCACCCGTACCCGATGAGGGCGACGGCGACCTGCTGATCTTCGCGGCGGCACGGTCGGCCTGGTTCGTCCGGCATCCGGAAACCGACGGGGCGGAGTTCGCGACGCAGGCGGACAACGGCTGGCGGGCCGCCGAGTTGGCCGCGCAACCCTCCATCGGTGCCGCGACCAACGCCGGGCTACCGAAGCGGGTGCCGCAGGCCAACCTGGTTCCGGGCTCACCGCTGCGCGACGAACGCCCGCTGCGGATCGTCCGGGACGCGGCGAGCATCGCAGAGCACACCAACGGCTACTTCCGGGGCTGGCGTCGAGGTCAGGAGATCGGCGGGTACGCCGTCGGCGGGCGGCCCGGCCGGGAGGCTGCCGGCGGGTGGGACTTCAGCCGGGACCAGAGCGGGCAGGGCGACGGCCGCGAGTACGAGTACCGGCCGGCCGGTCACCACTCCTGACCGGGGTCACCACCCGCAGCTGACGGGTCGCCCGCGTGCTCGGGCTCGGCGCTGGTGTGCTCGGCCCCTGCGTGCTCGGGCCTGGTGCCGGCGTGCTCCGGCTGCCCGTCGTGCCGCAGGCACCAACTGCCGCCCATGCCCACCCCGCCGATGTCGACAGGCACCACAATCGGACCGGCCGCAAACGACACCTACCGGCGGCACCTGGGTCAGGTGCCGCCGGTTCAGACCGGAGATCGGGAGAGTCTGTGCCGGGTGAGCTGGCGGTCAGGCCGGTGCCACCGCACGCTGACGCCGCATGGTCAGCACGTACTCGACCAGCGAGATCAGCACGTGCTTCGTCGACTCACGGTTCCGCGCGTCACACGCGACGACCGGGACGTCGCTGGAGATCGCCAGCGCGTCCCGCACGTCCTGCGGATCGTGGTACTGCATGCCGTCGAAGCAGTTGATCGCCACCAGGTAGGGCAGCCGCCGATGCTCGAAGAAGTCGATCGCCGCGAAGCAGTCGGCCAGTCGACGGGTGTCGACCAGCACCACCGCCCCGATCGCTCCCCGCACCAGTTCGTCCCACATGAACCAGAATCGAGTCTGGCCCGGCGTACCGAACAGATAGAGGATCAGATCTCGGTCGATCGAGATACGTCCAAAGTCCATGGCGACCGTGGTGGTCGTCTTTCCCGGCACCTGTCGCGTGTCGTCCACGCCGACACCGGCCGAGGTCATGATCGCCTCGGTGGTCAACGGCGTGATCTCCGAGACCGAGCCGACCAGCGTCGTCTTGCCGACGCCAAACCCACCGGCGATCACAATCTTCGCCGATGTCACGCGCCCGGCCATGGGGCGGTGCGCCATGTCAGAGCCTGCGAAGTCCACTCAGCACCCTCTCCAGCAGTTCCGTGCCCACCGCGTCGTTCGTGTCGTCCAGGGATGTCGGCTCGTACACCGCGACCAGGCCGTCCGAGGCCATGTCCGCAATGATGACCCGGGCTACTCCGAGTGGAAGCTGCATCCGCGCCGCGATCTCCGCGAGCGACTGCAGCCGGCCGTCACACAGCGCGGCAATGTACTGGTGCTCCCGGCCCGAGCCGCCCTTCACAGCACCTGAGGACCGGCCGCGCACCGTCGTTTCCACGAGCGCCTCGAGGGCGATTTCCAGCTTCGGCCGGGTACGACCACGGGTAACGGCGTACGGCCTGACCAGAGCACCGGTCGGTTCATCGCGCTCGGTCATCTGCCGTCACCCCCTCTCGTCCTACCCGCAGCTCCACCTGTCGGAGCTCGTAGCGTCCAGTTCTTCTCTGCGGACCGGCGCCGGTCGTCGACGCCGGCACCGGTCTCGTCAGCGTGGTCAGCCCAGCATTCCAGCGGCCGTGCGGGGCGCTGGCGTCAGCGCCTCGCCAACCCGGTCCACCAGCAGGGCCATCTCGTACCCCACCTGACCGACGTCGGAGCTTCGGGCGGCCAGTACCGCGAACGACGAACCGTCCGATATCGACATGAGGAAGAGGAAGCCGTTGTCCATCTCAACCACTGTCTGCAGCACCGCACCACCCTCGAAACACCGCGCCGCGCCCTGGGTGAGGCTGACCAGTCCGGAGGCGATGGCCGCGAGCTGGTCCGCACGGTCCCGGGGAAGATCCCGGGACGCCGCCAGGAGCAGACCGTCCGCTGAGACCGCAATCGCGTGAGCGACCCCCGGCACGCGATCGGCGAAGTTGGCCAGCAGCCAACCGAGATCCTGCGTAGTTGTCATCCCTCATGCTCCTTGCCAGCCTGCGAGGATTGCTGCCCTCCCGGGGTCGCCCCCGGGTTGGTCGAGTGGTCGTCCTTGGGCTGAGTACGGCCGCGTTGCACACCACGGTGGTACGCGGACAATAGCCCACGGACCGCTTCCGGTGTGCGACGCTGTACCGAACTTGACGCCTTGTCTACGCCACCTGGTACTAGCTGTGCCATCGGGACCCGCTTCGGCAGGCCCGCCTGGGTCTTTTCGGCCACTTCGACATCAGCCGCAGCGCTTGCCGCGCGCCAGCCGTCGTCTGCGGCAGTCTGCCAACTGTCCGGCGTACCCTCGCCACCCCCGCCACCGGCGGCAGCCGGCCGCGAGGTGGCGGCCACCGGCTCCGGCCGGCGCGGCAACGACGAACCGGGCCTGCCGGCCGTGGTCGTCCCGGCTTCCGACGCCGGAGTGGGAGGCCGGGAGGCGTCCACCTTGGCGATCGGCTGGGTGGTGGCGGTCGAGGCCGCACCACCGGACTGCTTGATCATCGCCCCCGCCGCCGCCCGCGCTTCGTCCGCGGTGGGGCGCCGGGTCCGGAACCAGGCCGACTCCAGCTCGCGGAAGATCGGCAGTTCCATTGTCTCGTCGGCGAACTGCTTGGGTGCCGCTGGCGGGGTGACCGTCGGGTGTTGGGCAGTCGCCGCGTTGTCCGGACCCGACCGGGACACCCTCGGCAGTTCGGCGGTCATGTCCAGCGCCGCAGCGAGCTTCTCCGGCACCGGCGGTGCCGGAGTGTCCCGCTGCTCTGCCGCGACCGGCGGCCAGGCCGGAGGTGCCGCGCTGGGCGGCGACGCAGCCGGAGGTGCCGCGCTGGGCGGCGGCCCAGCCGGAGGTGCCGCGCTGGGCGGCGGCGCGACCGGAGCGGCCGGCGGCGGTGTCGCCGACCGCTGCTGGTGCGGCGGTGGCTGCGGTGGGCGTTGGAAACTGGCCGGCTGCTGGAACGCGGTGGGCTGCGGGGCCGCTGTCGGCGGCACCGGTGGAGCCGAGAACGGCCGCACCGGGGGCGCGGAGACCGGCGGGACGTACGGCTGCCCGCTGACCGGTTGGTGGCCGGTCGGCGCGCCGTGGGTCTCCGGCGAGGTGGCGGCCTGACGCGGAATGCCGCTGGTAGGTGCTGCTCCGGTCACCTCGCCGTCGACTGTCCAGTGATCGTTGGATCGGCGCTGTGGCAGCGGACCGGTACGCTGCTGACCATTGGCCGGCGGAGCTCCCAGCACGTCGGAGCCGTTGGCACCGTTCGTGCCGTTGGTCGCTCCGGTCAGGTCCGACCAGGCTGGCATCGGGCGGGCCGGGGCGGCCGGCGGTGTCGCCGGGCCACCACCATTGATCGGTGCCGGTTCGAACGGTCGTGGCGGGGGGCCGGCCGGTGCCGGTGGCTCGGCCGGTCGGCCGCCGAAGCCACCGCCCGACGACCCGTTGCCGCCCTCCAACGCAAGGGGTGCGGCGAACGACGGCCGGGCGACGGCGGGCGTCTCCTGGCCGCCACCGGAGCCGAACGCGGCCGGGGCGGCGTTGCGGCCGGCGAGGGCCCGCGGAATCAGCACCGAGGTCGGCAGGGTGACGTCGGCGACTGTGCCCCGGTCGGCGGCCGGGCGCAGCTCGACCTTGACACCGTGCCGCTTGGCCAGCCGGGCGACCACGACGAGACCCATCATCCGAGACACCGCCACGTCGACCATCGGCGGGTTGGCCAACCGGTCGTTGAGCTCCCGCAACTGGTCGGCGCTGACGCCGATACCGCGGTCCTCGACGTAGAGCACGGCACGGTCGCCGACCCGGCGGGCCTCGACCATCACCTGCGAGTCCGGCGGCGAGAAGGCCGTGGCGTTGTCGAACAGTTCGGCGACCAGGTGGACCAGGTCGTTGACGGATTGCGCGGCGACCTCGATGTCCCGGTCGACCATCCCGAATTCGATCCGGGTGTAGTGCTCGACCTCGGACTGCGCGGCGCGCAGTACGTCGATCAGTGCCGCCGGCTCACGCTGCACGCGGGTAGAGTCCGCGCCGGCGAGAACCAGCAGGTTCTCGTCGTTCCGCCGCATCCGGGTGGCAAGGTGGTCGAGCTGGAATAGTTCGCCGAGCCGGTCCGGGTCCTCCTCGCCGCGCTCCAACCGGTCCAGGTGGCCGATCAGCCGGTCGACCAGGATCTGTGACCGGCGGGCGAGGTTGACGAACATCGTCGACACCGAGGAACGCAGTGCGGCCTGTTCGGCGGCGGTCTTCACGGCCTCCAGGTGAACCGCGTTGAACGCCTCGGTCACCTGACCGAACTCGTCCTTGCTGCGCACCGGCAGCGGCTCGGCGATCTGGTTGGCCAGTTGCATCGGCGAGCTCTGCGCGGAGACCTGCGGGTCCCGCAGTCGGGCAACAGCATGCGGGAGACCGTGCTGGGCCACGGCGAGCGCGCCCTGGCGCAGTTCACGTAGCGAACGCGCCATCGCCCGGGCGACCAGAGCGGCGAAGAGGATCGCCAGCAACAGAACGACGAGTAGCAGGATCGTCTCGACCAACAACTGCTGCTGTACGTCGTTGCGCAGGATGGTGGCCTCGTTGACCACGTCGCCGTCGATCTTCTGCTCGACGGTGCGGATCAGGTCCGCGTGTCCGGTCAGCGCCGCGTCCCAGGCGTCGGCGTCGAACGGCGTGTCACGCATCGACTCTTCGTTCTGGCCCCGGATGAAACCGCCGTAGGTGTCCGCTTCCCGCAGCGCCGGACCGGCCACCGTCTGGTTGTAGAACTCCAGGTCGTCCTGGACGGCGGCAGCCTCGAAGCTCTGCCGGGACTGGGCCTGGCCGGCCCGGGTACTGATGTAGTCGGTACGCAGTGACGGGGTCAGCGCGTTCTGACTGAACGCCCGCAGCACGACGATCCGCTCACGGGAGAGGAACTCCTTGTTGCGGGCCAGCGAAGCGGCGGCCCGCATGTGGTCGCTCAGCTCGGTGTCGTTGGCCAGCTGGGCGGCCGAGTCGCGGATGTCGAGCAGGTCGCTGAGCAGCACCTCGTAGGCGCGGGCAGCCTCGGTGAGACGGTAGGTGCCGTCAGCGGTGGCGCTGTTGACCACCTGACTGCGCACCCCGGGCAGGTCGGCGAGGTTCTGGTCGATCCGGGAAAGCAGGTTACGGAAGTTCACCGGCAGATCGGTCAGCTCCACGCGGCGCTGCGAGTACGGCGTCCGGGCCTCGTCGACGGTGTCGTGCAGGGCGTTGTACGCGTCGAGGTAGCCCTGCCGGCGCTGCTCGTTCCCGGTGCCGAGCAGGAGCACTGCGGCGGCCCGCTCGTTCTGCAGACCGTGGACCAGGTCGCCGGACGCGGCCGCCAGCGTGGCAAGCGTGCGTGCCTGGGACGCGTTCCCGGCGGTCTCCAGGTGCCCGATGAGGCCGTTGGTGCCGACCACGATCGTCGCCAGGGTCGGCACGATCATGATCAGACCGAGCTTGGACCAGATCGGCAGATCGTTGAGCCGGCCAACCGGCCGGCGGAGACGCGACAGGAATGAATCTGCCGTCTTCGGCCGCTCGCTCACGTCACCGCCCTCCTCATCGGTGCCGGTCCGTTGCACCGGACACCGCCCATCGGCCGACCCGGGCGGATCGGACCCCCGAGATTCCATCACGACGCCACGCAAAGAGAAAGCCCAGGTGGCTCGTCACCGCGAGTGTGATGCGATGGTTATCCCGACATACGACAAATAGCACTTGCCTGGTCACGCTAAGTAAACGCTTCGGTCCGTGTTGCCGGCTTCGAGAGCAACTGTGCTCTCGGAGCGCGACGAGCATCTTACGCCCACCACGTCGAGCCGCCACCACCGATGGGACCCGCCGGACATGGCCCTCCGCGACCAGCCACCGACCGAGTGGTCGGCTGCCGGTGGCCCGAACGGGGGACAGCTGTCGGCGGCAGACGGGCCGTCGGCGGGCCGGCTACCAGATCAGCCGATCAGCTTGGCGTACGCGGGCTTGATGACGTCGTCGATGACCGCCAGCCGCTCGTCGAACGGGATGAACGCA
>NZ_JBHMIP010000031.1:0-68653 GCF_048060245.1 Micromonospora sp. LOL_014 | reverse complement strand
GCCGAATCCCATCGAAAACCCCAGCTCAAGAGCCCCTCAACCGACTACGCAACAGCCCTGGGTCGGACGGAAGACGCGCCGATGACCTGGGCGCAGCAGGTCATGTGGCGGGCAGCCACCCTGTCGAGGACCCAGCATCTGTTCCTCAACCTGCGCCGGGTGCTGGCGGTGCCGCGTCGGGCCCCGGCCAATCTGTCCAGCGTGGTGCAGGCGATCGGCACGCTGGTCGGCCGGCACGGCGGGCTGCGCACGTGGGTATGCCGGACGGCGGACGGCACGTCGCGGCAGGAGACTGCGGCGGCCGGGCAGGTTCCGGTCCTGGTGGTTGCGGGCACCGGCGACGGCGCCGCGGCGGCCGCCGAGCTCACCCGCCGGCTGGGCGACGTCGCCTTCGACCACGGTCGGGAGTGGCCGGTGCGGTTCGCCGTGGTGCGGGTCGATGGCGTGGTACGCCAGCTGGTGCTGGTCTTCAGCCACTCGACCGTGGACGCGTACGCGGTCGAGTGGTGCTGCGAGACCCGCGGCTGATCCTGCTCCGGGGCGACCTGGGCACCCCGGCCGGGCTGCAGTCGGTGGACGTGGCCCGCCGCCAGCACGGGCCGGACCAGCGGCGCTCGGCCCGTACCGTGGCGTACTGGCTCCGGCAGTACCGCCGGCTGGCCGACGTCTCGCTCGACGGGCCGGCACCGCCGGCCACCCCACGGCTGCACCGGGGCACGCTGGTCTCGTCGGCCGCCGCCACCGCCGCCCGGATGGTCGCCGCCCGGCATCGGGTGAGTTTCTCGACGGTGCTGCTCGCCGCTACCACCGCCCTGTCCGCCGGAGCGAACGGGCGTCAGGTCTGCGGACAGTTCAACATGTCGCACAACCGCTTCCGGCCCGAGTACGTCAATGCGATCGCCAATCTCGGTCAAATCGGCTTCTGCGTGCTGGACATCGCCGATCGCCCGGGATTCTTTGAGCTGCTACCACGGATCTATCGGGTCGCGCTGGACGGATATTTGCACGCCTACTACGACGCAGTCGCGATGCGGACGACGTTCGAGGAGCTCGGCTACGACTACACCACCGCATTCCTGCCGCACTACTATTTCAACGACGTCCGGCTGCCCGGCGGGGACTTGGTGGACGACGTGCCGCCGGTAGCCGAGCAGCAGTTGCGGGCGACCGCGGACGGCAGCCACTTCACTCTCATCGACGGCCTGGACGCCGCCTCCTGGCACCGCCTGCTGCACGTGGTGGACGAGCCGGAGGCGCTCGGTCTCACCTACACGGTCGACACCCGTTCCTTGCGCCGGAGACGATCGAGCCGTACCTGCGTGACCTGGAGGCGCTGCTCATCGAGGCCGCGTACCGGGACGTGCCCTGGCCCTGGCAGCCCGGCGGACGCGGCTGAGCCGACCGGCGCCCAATATCCGGGTCGCCGTGCCGTCCGCCGCCGTGGCACCGCTGACCTGGAGCCAACGCGCCACCTGGCCGGACCGGGCTGCCTTCGACGCTGCCCCGGCGATGCCCACCTGCCCCGCACCCTGCGGGTGCCCGACCGGGTCGACACCGACGTCGAGCGGCTGAGCCGGGCGGTCGGGCTGCTCGTCGAGTGGCATGCTGCGCTGCGGACCGGCTTCCAGCCGGCCGGCGACGACTTGGCAAGGTGGTCGCGGCCACCGGCACGCTGCCGGTACGCCTGTTCGCCGCACCGCCGTCGCGGGCCGACCCCGACGGCGCGCGGGCCGCGACGGAACTGGCCGCCGACCCGGTGGACCACCGTGACGAGTGCGCCCTAAGGGTCGGCCTGTTCCAGATCGCCCCCCGGGTGCGCCAGATCGCGTTGGTGTTCAACCAACCATGCTGCGGTCAACTACCGCGCGGCCGAGATCGTGCTACGTGACCTGCGGCTGCTGCTACTGCGCGGGGCGGTCCCGAGGCCGGCCGCCTGGCAGTTGGTTGATGTCGCGGCCCATGAGCAGCATGAGGGTTCCCGCTCGGATCACGCCGCACGCTACTGGTTGGACCAGTTCGCCCGGTTCCCGGGGTGAGGCGTTCCCGGTCGCCGTCCGGCGCCGGGTCAGCACCGCCACCGTGCTTTTGACGATGTCCGGCAACCGGTTCCGGGCCAGGTACGACTCCGAGGTCGCCAGTCTCAATTAGATAAATTTGCGCCATCTGAACCTCTCGCACAGACCCGCAGCGGCGGGGCCGGGCGGCTTCGCCGAGCTGCTGGCCCGGATCTGGCAGGCGTCGCTGTCCGCGCACCGGTATGCCTACTACGACCCGGTGGCGATGGCCCAAGCCTTCGCCGGTCAGGGCCACGACCTGGCCAGCGCCCTCGCGCCGTACTGCTTCGTCAACAATCTGTGGCCGCCACGCGGATCCGGACCGGCGCCAACGGTAGCGCCCGCACAACTCATGACGATGACCGGTTGAAGCTGTTGAGCTGGGATGCGGCGCCTGCCCGCTTCGCCTGGCGGTGTCGGTTCCATGGACGCCTCCGACGGGGTGTCGCTGGTGGTGACGGCGGTCCAGATCGAAAAGCTGCTGTGGAGTGTCGATGTGACCCTGACCGAGGCGGCTGTGCCGGTGCGTGACGGACCGGTAGCCGCCCGATGGTGCCGGCTGCGATCAGCGTCGCCGTACCGTTGCGAGTGGCTGCCTCGCGGTGGCCTGCTCCCCGGGGCGGCCCGTCAGAGGCACGGAAGTGCCCTGCCCCCATCCACGTTTGTGCGGGGATGGGGGCAGGTCGCGGTAGGTGTGGTTGCCTACGGGCCGCGTGTTGGCTTCCGCAGGTGACCTGATTGGCCACCGCGACCGGGTTCGCCGGCGTGAGGGGAGCCACTGAGCCTGAGCAGGTTAGCGGTGGCGGCGGCAGGTGCTGTGGTGGCCTTGGACGATGGTGAGCTGCGCCGCACCTCGACGTGGGTCCATAGCGGTCCGGACCGGTGTGACCTCGCCCCGGGGCACGCGGATCCGATGGAACCGGACTTTCCGCAGAATAGGTTCAAGTCAAGTCAAGTATAAACGAATTGCATCGGGCGCTGGCGTCGGTCAAAGTTGATCCTGTGCGCGGCTGCAGTTTACTTCGGTTGGCCTGCTTGTTTGACCGGGTGGTCCGTACCGCAGATCGATCCGTGGTGGATGGGTGATTTATTTATGTCTGCCGATGTTGATGAACTGGGCGTGGCGTGCAATACTCTAGTAAGTTGATCGTCTAGCCGTGCGGGGGGCTGTGGATGGGGCTGAGGCTCCTCGGTCCGGTGGATCTTGTTGTCGATAACCGGTCCTTGGATATTGGCGGATTTCGGCAGCGTATTGTGCTCGCGACGCTTGGGCTGAATGTAAACCGGGTTGTTTCAGTTGACCAACTCATCGACGCGGTCTGGGGGTCATCCCCGCCAGCTACCGCGCGGGGACAGATCCAGATATGTGTCTCCGCCTTGCGGAAGCTGCTCATGGGCGCGGGTTATCCGGACGTGATCGGCACCCGTCGACCGGGCTATATTCTGCGGATCGCTGACCTCGAAATTGACGTCGTCGAGTTCTCCTCGCTGGTCGGTGAGGCGCAAGAGCGTGCGGAAGCAGGTCGGCTGGAAGAAGCGGCGAGCACCTTGCGGGAAGCACTTGCGTTGTGGCGTGGGCCAGCTCTCTCGGGAATCTCCAGTGATCTCCTGGCGCGCAACGCCACGGTTCTGGAAGAACAGCGGATCTCCGCAATCGAGGAAAGGATCCGCCTCGACCTTGCTCTCGGACGCCATCGGGAGATGGCTAGCGAACTGTCTGCGTTGGTGGTCGAGTACCCATTGAGGGAGCGGTTTCATGCGCTACTGATGCTGGCTCTTTACCGGGCCGGCCGGCAGGCCGAGGCCCTGGAGGTGGCTCGACGGGCGAGAACTGTCCTGCTTGAGGAGGTCGGGATCGACCCGGGTCAGGAGCTGCAGGACCTGGAAAGGGCGATCCTTCAGCACGATCCGCAGCTCGGGTCGTCTGGCAACGCGCCGTCAGCGATACCGCAACCGTTGGCGGCGGTCACCTCACCCGGTGGCGGCGATGACCTGTCTGCCGAGCGGCATGCATCGGTGATGGAACGCGCCGGTGCCGGCAGACCGGTCGTCGAGGCTGCCCCCGTCAAGACGGTCGAGGCAGCCCCGTCCGCTGCCCAGCTGATCTACGGAGGAGTGATACCCCGGCAGCTGCCGGCAAGCATCGCCGACTTCACGGGCAGGGAGGAGCACCTGCGGCTGATCAAGCGGCTCCTCGGTGATGATCCCGACAGCGACGAGGCCCGCTGGGGCGTGCAGATCGTGGTCGCCAGCGGAAAAGGCGGAGTCGGTAAGTCGAGTCTCGCCGCCCGGGCGGCCCATGAGCTGAGTGACCGGTACCCCGACGGTCAGCTGTACGCCGACATCGGCTCCTGGAGCGGGGAGGATCGCAGCGCCGGGTTGCTGGCCAGGTTCCTGCGTGCGCTCGGGGTGGCCGGATCGGCCGTTCCCGAGGACGTCGAAGAACGCGGCGAGTTGTATCGCAGCAAACTCTTCGGGCGCCGGGTACTGCTGTTGCTCGACGATGTCACCTCCGAGGCCCAGGTACCGCCCCTGCTGCCCGGCAGCCCGACCTGCGCCGTCATCATCACCAGTCGATTTCGGCTGAGCGGGCTCTCCGGCGCACACCAGATCGATGTCGAGGTGTTCGAGACCGACAACTCGGTGAAGCTACTGACTCGGATCATCGGCCAGGATCGCGCCGCAGCCGAACCGAGAGCGTTGCTCGATCTTGTCAAATTTTGCGGCGGGCTGCCGCTGGCCCTCAGGATCACCGGTGCGCGTCTGGCGTCCCGACCACATTGGCGCCTGGACGATCTGGTAGAACGGCTGCACGACGAAGCGCGACGGCTCGACGAGTTCGCCCATCACGGTCTGGAGCTTCGGTCCAACATCGGCTTGAGCTACCAGATACTGGCTCCTCCGGCGCAGCGGCTCTTTCGGCTGACGTCGCTGGTGCGAGCACCCGACTTTCCCGGCTGGACAGCTGCTGCCCTGCTGGACTCCACCTTCATAGAGGCGAACGACGTGCTGGAAAGCCTGGTGGACGCCCAACTCGTGGACACCGTCCGCTACCCCGACGGCGTGCCACGCTACCGAATGCACGACGTCATCCGTATATTTGCCGGGGAACAACTTGCCCAGGAGGAGACGGAAGCTGAACGGAAAGCAGCCCTCACCCGGCTGCTGGGTGCGTGGATGGCGCTCGCCGAGGAGGCGCACCGGCGCGAGTACGGTGGCGACTACACCATTCTGCATGGTGCCGGGCCACGCTGGCACCCGCGTCCAGGTGAGGCGGATCGGCGCATCCGCGATCTCGGACAGTGGTGGGAGACGGAGCGCCGGGCGCTGGTGACGGCGGTCCGTCAGGCCGCTGCTGCAGGTCTCGACGAGCTCTGCTGGGACCTCGCACTGACGTCCGTGGCCCTGTTCGAGGCCAAAGGCTACTTCGACGACTGGCAGGCGTCCGCCGAGGTGGCCTTGGCCGCCGCGGAGGCCGCCCGGAACCGGATCGGCGTCGCCGCCATGCACTACTCGTTGGGCACCCTGAACATGGTCCAGGCGAGGTTGACCGAGGCCGAGCGCTGGTTCACCACGGCCGCGCGCATCTTCCAGGACGAGGGCCACCAGCATGGGTACGCCCTGGTCCTGCGTAACGCGGCGCACGTCGACGGGCTGCGCGGCGAAAGCGCTTCGATGCTCACCAAGTATGACGCCGCGCTGCGAATCATGCGGGAGGTCGGCGATCGCATCGGCGAGGCACACATCATGCGCAACCTCGCCAAGTCCAGGATCGACGCCGGAGACAACCCGGCAGCCATCGAGATGCTCGACGAGGCACTCGCCATCTGTCGCGAGACCGGCTGTCTGCGCGTCGAAGCTCAAGTGATGTACCGGTTCGCCGAGGCGTACGTGGCGATCGACGAGGTAGATCAGGCACGTGAGGCCCTGCACCGTACCCTGCGGATCGTCCGCGATACCGGCGACCGGATCGGGGAGGCCCACGCGCTGTACGGCCTTGGCCTGTTGCGGCATCGAGAGGGTCGATTGGACAAGGCACATGCCACCTTGGCGCACACACTTGATCTCGCGCGAACGTTGCGCGAGCAGTCGATCGAGGCGAAAGCGCTGCGCGCGCTCCGCGAACTGGACCGGGCGAGGGGGGACGTGCAGACGTCCGAGCCGCACCCGCCTGAGGCGGCGATCCTGTTCGGGAGCTGATCGCGACGGTACGTCTGCCGATGGGTTAATCGATCGCGGCCCTGACGGACAGCCGTGGCCGTCGCTTCGGGCAGAACAGGACGTGGCGGGTGCCGAACCAGGCACCCGGCACGTCCTGCGACCACGTCAGCAACTGTCACCAGTGGGTGTCCTGGACACACATCTGCGCTTCGTCACTCCAATGCATCCCCACCGGGCAGGTGGCGTTGGCGCTGGGCGCGTCGAGCGTGCTCTCGGCCGAGCCGAGTCCCACGAGCACGACCGTGGCAAGCGCGGCGGTGACGAGGAGGCTCCGGAGCACTGAGCGACGGGCCTGACGGCTGGTGGTCATCGTCGTTCCTTCCGTTTCGGTGGCGATGTCATCACCAGACACCCGCCCGCTATCGGTACAACCACCCAGCGCTGTCGTCGTGACGGATGGCCCAAATAGCGGCCAGTAAGCAGATCAAAAGCTCGCACTCGCATCGTCAGGTGGCAAGGGACCACGGCGAAGCGACAGGGAGCCTCTGGTGAACCTCTGCATACCCCACCTGTGCACCCGAACAAGCGGCACCGACCCGATCGGACAGTTGGCCGAGCGGGTACGTGTCCGGGGCGCGGCCCGGAACCCGGACACCGACCGGTGCATCATGGACGACTCGGAGATACCACCGTGTGACCCGAGTGGCGCCGAGGGTTGCGCTCTGACGGCCCGTGATCCGCCCGCCTACCAGGCGGCACTGCTGACGGTGCTCGCCGCCCGGAGCCTGCTGCGGCCGAGCGCGGTGACGGTCGCGGTCATCGGATCGGGTGCCGCGGTCGCACTTCAGCTGTTCCTCATCGCCCGGTACGTGCCCGGCGTCAGCCACATCGCGGTCTGTCAACCGGACGCAGAGCCGGACCGGTGGGTGGTGGACGCGCTGGAACTGGCCGGCATTGGTCTCGCCAGAACGAACCACCCTGGCGAGGCAGCCTTCGGAGCGAACCTCGTCGTCGTCTGTGGCGCCGCCGATGGGCACGTCGGCCTCGCCGACGGCGCGACGGGTCCGCAGGTTCACTTGCCGGCAGGAGCGCTGGTGGTGAACGCAACCGGCCGCGACCTGCCCAGCGCCCTGATCGATCAGGTGACCGAGGTGTTCGTCGACGACATCTCTCTGGCCAGTTCGGCCACGGTGGGCGACCCGCCCCGCCTCGGCTACGCACGACACCGCGCGGAGTCGAAATACCGGCCGCACGGGGATCTCGCCGGGATTCTGGCCGGTAGGCGTCAGGGTCGGATCAGCGAGGAGCACGTGTTGTTGGTTGATCTGCTCAGTGTTGGCTGATCAGCGCACCACCCACAGTAAACGATCCGCAGAAGACGAACAGTTCTTGCGGAAGCTGAAGCGACCCGCAATGGAGGAAGATGTGTCGGACGAAATCGTCATCAAACAGTTCATCGTCTCGGCGTTTGCGCCGGACATCACCCCGGACCAGTTGCCCACCGACCTGGACCTGTTGGATTCGGGGATCGTGGACAGCCTCGGCCTGCTTCGCCTGATCGCCTGGGTGGTCGAGCAGTACGGCATCACCATCGACGACCGCGACATTTCGCCGGAGCAGTTCAGTTCGGTGGAGGCCATCACCAAGCTCGTACACAGTACACGCAGTTCCGTCTGAACACCGAGATCGGCTGAGTCCAGAACCAACACTGAGGGAGCAGAAATGATCGTCCGTGCAAAGTCGGAAACTGGCGGTGTCGACTGGGGCAACGGCCTGAGCTACCGGATGCTCGTCGAGAAGGACGAAATGGGTTTCGCTGTCGCCCACACCATCGTCAACGCCGGATCGAAGTCGCCGCTGCAGTACCGCAACCACCTGGAAGCCTGCTACTGCATCGCCGGGCGTGGTCAGGTGATCGCGGCTGACGGCACCGCCTACGACATCGAGCCGGGGGTCATCTACGCCCTCGACCAGCACGATGAGCATTACCTGATCGCGGCGCCGGAGCAGGACCTGGAACTCGTCAGCGTGTTCAACCCCCCGCTGCGTGGCGACGAGCGGCACAACTTCGACTCGGAACAGTTCTCGCACTACTGATGGTGCGGCCGGCGCGGGGCGAACCGCCCCGCGCCGGCCACGGCCGGGTCCGCTTCGGTGAGATGTCGGACCGGATTCTGAATTCGCAGGATAGGAGTTGGCGATGTCTGTCGGAAACTATGACGAGCTCTTCTCTGTCTCGTCGGAGGTGTCGGACGCGCTTGCCGAAGGGGCGCCGATCGTTGCCCTGGAATCGTCCGGAGTCGTGCACGGCCTGCCGTACCCGTTGAATCTGGATACGGCGTTGGACATCGACAAGACGATCCGGGCCGGCGGTGCCGTTCCGGCTCGGATCGGGATCGTCGACGGCCGACTCGTCGTCGGCATGTCCGAGTCACAGGTGGAGATGTTCGCCAGTACTCCCGACGTACCGAAGATCGGGAACCGTGACATCGGCGTGGCCCTGGCTGCTGGCGGGCATGGCGGAACTACGGTCTCCGCTACCCTGGCCGCTGCCGGGCGACTCGGCATCGAGATTTTCGCCGTGGCCGGTATCGGTGGGGTGCACTTCGGTGCTGAGCAGAGTTTCGACATCTCGGCAGACTTGGTCGAGTTCTCCCGACATCGGATCGCCGTCGTGTGCGCTGGTGCCAAGTCGCTGCTCGACCCAGCGCTGACGCTGGAGTACCTGGAGACGCTCGGCGTCCCGGTGGTCGGTTACCAGTGCGACGATTTTCCCGCCTACTACAGCGTGTCCAGCGGAAAACCCAACCCGCGACGGATGGACGACCTTCGCGAGGTGGCACGGGCCGCCCGGCTGCACTGGCAGGTCGGCAACGGCAGCTCGTTCCTGGTCACCCACCCCATCCACGGCGAGGATGCACTGCCTGCCGATGAGATCTACGACCTGGTGCGGGCAAAGCACAAGGAGGCGGTCGCCGCAGGGGTGAGCGGCCAGTCGATGACGCCGTACATTCTCGGCCAGGTCGGGGCGATGACCAGCGGTCGCACGGCGGCGGCCAACCGGTCGGTGCTGCTGTTGACCAGCGCCCTGGCGGCCGACCTTGCGGTGACCATGAAGGCGTCGACATGACCGCCGCGGTGCTGTTCGATGTAGATGGCACGCTGGTCGACACGCCGAGCGGCATGACGGGCGTGCTGCGTGCCGTGGTCGCCGAGGCCGGACGTACGGTCAGCGACCGCACGCTCCAGCAGACAATCGGTCGGCCGCTGGCGGCATCCTTCAGCGAGCTCTTCGCCCTGCCGGCCGACCACCGCGACGTGGTGCGGGCCACCGAACGTGCCCGGACCTTGTTCACCGAGACGGTCGTCCCACTCGCCGCGAACCTTGTCTTTCCCGGCGCCCGGGAGGTACTGCGCGACCTGCGGGAGCGCGAGTACCGCCTCGCGGTGGTCACCAGCAAGATCAGGTCCAGTGCCGACGAACTGCTGTCGGCGGCCGGCCTGCGCCACATGTTCGACACCCTGTCCTGTCACGGAATGACCGCGCACGGCAAACCACATCCGAGTCTGGCTCTGCTCGCGAGCGAGGCGGTCGGCGTACCGCCGGAGCGCTGCGTGGTCGTCGGTGACGGGGTGGACGACATGCGGATGGCGGTCGCCGCCGGTATGGAGCCGGTCGGCGTGGCAACCGGGGTGGCCAGCCGTGCCGAGCTGCTCGCCGTTGGTGGGCAGGTAGTGCTCGACCACCTGGGTGACCTGCTCACCCGGTTGCCCGCGAACGGCGGAGCAGGCCCAGTTACCCATTCCCGGATCCTCACCAGCACCCAGAGGTGATAGTCAATGTCCTTGACCGCTACCGGTGGTGCCACCGACGTCTCGCGTCGCGCCACCGCCGCGTCCGACGGCCCGCCGAAGGGCCCGACCGCGCCCGGCGACTCCCTCAGCGGAACCGGGCTGAGATTTCAGTCGAACCATTCGCCGAACGCGACACTGGCCATTCTCGCGATCGCGCAGTTCCTCATCGCGCTCGACTACTCGATCGTCTACATAGCACTTCCCAGCATCGGCGGCGAGTTCTCGCTCTCCGAGAGCTCGATCCAGTGGATCGTCAGCGGGTACGCCGTCTTCTTCGCCGGCTTCCTCATCGTCGGCGGCCGCACCTCCGACCGGTTCGGCCCTCGCAACGTCTTCATCGTGGCGATGCTTCTGTTCGGGGTCGCGTCCCTGGCCGGCGGCCTGGCCCCGGCTCCGGCGTGGCTGCTGGTCGCCAGAGGTCTGCAAGGAGTCGCCGCCGCAGCGTTGCAGCCAGCGGTCATCGCGCTGATCAACACGTCGTTCGCCGCCGGCCCGGCACGCAACCGCGCCATGGGCGTCTGGGGCACCGTCGGTGCATCCGGCCTCGCCTCCGGCGTACTCATCGGCGGCCTGTTGACCACTGTCTCCTGGCGCTGGGTGTTTCTGATCAACCTGCCCCTGGCCGTGCTGTGCGCCCTGGCCGCGCCCCGGCTGCTGCCCCGACCGCAACGGGCCGATGCGGCTCGTGCCAGCCTGAACATCCCCAGCGCGGTGCTGTGCACCGGCACCGTGCTCACCGCCGCCCTGGCACTGACCTGGGCATCGAGTGACGGGTGGACCAGCCTGCCGGCCATGGCCGGTCTCGGTCTCACCGTTGCTCTGCTCGCGGCGTTCGTCACCCACGAGCGGCGCAGCCGGCACCCGCTGGTCGACCCCTTGCTTCGGCGTACCCGGTCGTTGCTGGTCGGCTGCGGAGCGACCGCCCTGTACATGGCCAGCGTCGGCAACCAGTTCTTCGTCGTCACGCTGCTGCTGCAGCAGCTACGTGGTTACGGGCCGATCGCCGCCGGGCTGGCGTTCCTGCCGATGGCTGTGGCGATCGCCGTTGCCAACTCGGTGGCACCCCGTCTGGTCAACGCGATCGGTGCCCGGCGCACTCTCGCTCTGGCATTCGCAACCAACACGGTCGGGCTGCTCCTGATGGCCGCCCAAGTGCACGGCGACAGCTACCTGGTGCACCTGCTGCCTGGCCTGCTGATCACCGGGTTCGGACACGGCATCACCTACGTTTCGATGTTCATCGCGGGCACCGCCGACGTCGAAGACCGTAACCAGGGCGTCGGTAGCGCCCTGATGACGACGTCCCAGTACATGAGCGGCGCGCTCGGGGTGGCTGTGCTGGTCCTGGTACTCGGGGCCGATCCCGGCCCGGACGGTTTCGGCTGGGCGCTGGTCACCACGGCGATAGCAGCCGCCGGGGGCGCGGTGCTGGCCTGGTTCGGCCTGGCCCGACGAAGGACCCGGCGATGAAGGGCATTAGCTGGCTGGCGCAGCTTGGGGTGCTGGTGGTGCACAACGATCCGGTGGTGGAGGCGGAGCTGTGGACGATGGCTCCCGCCGGAGTAACCATCCACGCCGCTCGGTTCGAGAGCCCGACGAGCACCGGAGCCGAGTACACGACCGAATCGTGGCAGCGGATGATCCGGCAACCGGACGTCCAGCGGGGCCTGCACCAACTTGGACAGATGGACCTGTCCGCCATCTGCCTCTGCTTCGGGTCAGCGAGCTTCTTCGGCGGCCTCGCGTTCGACACCGGATTCACCGAGGCCGCTGCCGGGCTCACCAACGGTACCCCGGTGTACACGGCCGGCCAGGCAATGCGGGCCGCGCTGGCCGCCGCGGGCATCCGGCGGCCCGCCGTCATGGCGCCGCCCTGGTTCACGGCACCGACCTTCAGCGCCACCCGGGCGTACCTCGATGCCGCCGGATTCGAAGTGGCGAGCCTTGTCCAGTACCAACTACCACCAGGTTGGGAGCAGGTGGACCGGCACCGGACGTTCGACCATGGCGCCCGGTGGCAGATCGACCCCGACGAGGTGTGCCGCCAGGTGGCGGCGAACTTTCCGCCGCGAGCGGACGGGGTGCTCATCCCGGGCAGCGGCTTCCGCTGCTGGGAAGCCGTCGAGCAGCTCGAACGCGAACTTGGGGTGCCTGTCGTGACCGCCAACCAGGCCTGTCTCTGGCAGCTGATCGAGCGCACCGGGCTCGGCCTGCCTGTCTCCGGAGGCGGCCGACTCCTCGCTGCCCAGCCGTGACCAGCATCTGCTGGGACCAACCGAATACCCCTCAGGAGGACCCGATGCCGACCCGAGCGTTCCTCGACGCGTTCGCCGAACAGGTGCGCGTCAGACCCCATGCGACGGCGCTGCGATGGGGCGAGCAGACCATCGACTACGCCACGCTCAACCGGTCCACGACCGCCGCGATGTCCACCCTCGCCCAGCTCGACCTGACACCGGACGTGCCGGTGTGTGTGCCTGCGGAGAAGTCACCCGGCACCATCGCATTGCTCATCGCCTGTGTGGCGGCCGGCCGCCGGGTGCTCCTGCCGTCCGCCACACTCGGTGCCGACACCCTGGCCCGGCTCTGCGCCGAGGTGGGCTGCGGGTATCTGCTCACCGTCGGCGAGCAACTCTCGGTGCGGCCCACCGGCACGGCCGGACGACCAATGCCCGGTCCGGGCCTGCTACTGACGACATCGGGTTCGACGGGTACCCCCAAAGTGGTCGTCCTGTCCGAGGCCGGCGTGGACAGCTTTCTCACCTGGGCCGCCCAGACCTTTCACATCGAGCCGGGCAACCGGGTGCTCAACTACGCGCCGCTCAATTTCGATCTGTGTCTGCTCGACGTATGGGCGGCACTGGCCGCCGGCGCGAGCGTGGAGCTGGTGACGGCGGACCGGGCTGCTGACTCCGGGTATCTGTCCGCCTTGTGCGCCGAAGGTCAACCGACCCACATCCAGGCGGTGCCGTTCTTCTTTCGCCTCGTCACCGAGAGCGGCCAACAGTTTCCCAGCGTGCGTCAGGTCCTGCTGACCGGTGATGTGACCCCGCTTGACCTGCTGGACCGTACCGCCGTCGCCTTTCCCAACGCTCGGTTGTGGAACGTCTACGGTTGCACCGAGACCAACGACAGCTTCGTCTACGAGGTCGATCCGGTCGAGGCCCGGGCCAGTGGTGCGCTTCCGATCGGCCGACCCGCAGCCGGTGTGGAAGTGGCAGTAGTCGATGCGGCCGGTGAGCCGCTGACCGGAGCCGCAACCGGCGAGCTGGTAGTGCGTACGCCGTTTCGGGCGGCCGGATACCTGGACGAGGGGCTGACCGGCGAGCGCTGGCACGACGGTTGGTTCCGCACCGGTGACCTGGTACGTCGGGAACAGAATGGGCTGACCTTTCTCGCCGGGCGCAACGATCACCAGGTCAAGGTCCGGGGCGTGCGTACCAACCTGCAGGAGGTCGAGCAGGTGGTACTCGCCCATCCGGATGTGCTCGAGGCCGCCGTAGTGGCGGTTCCTGACGACCAGGCTGGCAGCGTTCTGCACGCCGTCGTCCGGCGAGTCCCCGGGGCGCAGGTGACCGGCCTGCAACTACGGCTCCACTGCGCGGCGGCGTTGCCGCGGACCGCGATCCCCGGCGGGTTTCAGGTCGGCGACGACGCGCTTCCCCGTACCTCCACCGGAAAGGTCGACCGGAGCGTACTACGCCCGCTGCGCAGACCTGTCCCGGTGGGAACCCCGCTCGGATCGGAGTCGTGACGATGGACTGGTCGATGGATCAACATTCGCTACGGGCCGTCGCCGAGGAGATCGGCGCCGTCGCGGGGGCGGACCACCTGGCACGTGATGCCAGTGGCGAGTTCTGCGAGGACGGCTGGAAGCGGCTGCGGGCAACCGGACTGCTCGGCCTACCGTTCGACAAACGGTGGGGCGGGCTGGGCCACGACCTGCTCACCACCATGTACGTCCTGGAAGGCCTCGGCTACGCCTGCCGCGACGGCGGGTTCAGCTTCTCGGTCTCTACACACATCGTCAGCACCGGTGTCCCACTTCAACGGTTCGGCAGCGACGTGCTCAAGGACCGTTACCTGCCGGGGATCTGTGACGGCAGCATCGTCGGTGCACATGCGCTGACCGAACCTGAAGGGGGCTCGGACGTCATGGCGATGCGAACTTCCGCGGTCCGTGACGGGGACGAGTACGTGCTCAACGGCAACAAGGCGTTCGTGACCAATGGCCCTGTCGCCGACGTGGTGGTCGTCTACGTACGTACCGGTAAACCCGGCAGTCCTGCGGCCTTGACCGCGCTGCTTGTCGAACGTGGCACACCGGGCTTCACCGTCGGTGAACCGATCGCCAAGATGGGCCTGCGCACCTCGCCGTTTTCCGAGCTCACCTTCCACGACTGCCGGGTGCCGGTGACGAACGTCCTGGGGACACCGGGCGCGGGTTTCCTGGTCATGGACCACGTCATGAAGTGGGAAATCCTCTGCTCCTTCAGCGTCAGCGTGGGAGAGATGCGGCACCGGTTCGAGCGCTGCGTGGATCGCGCGCGGACCAGGACCCAGTTCGGCCAGAGCATCGGCTCCTACCAGGCTGTCTCAAACAAGATCGTAGAGATGAAGATCGGACTTGAGAATTCGCGGAGGTGGCTTTACGAAACTGGCACGAAGGTGGCCCGGGGAGAGAGTGTCACGGTCGATCTCGCTATCAGCAAGTTGATCGCGAGTGAGAGCAATCTGAACTCGGCGCTCGCCGCCGTCCAGTTGTTCGGCGGCTATGGCTACACGGCCGACTATGGACTGGAGCAGGATCTCCGGAACGCCGTCGCCGGGACCATCTACTCCGGTACCTCTGACATTCAGCGACAGCGCATCGCCAGAATACTCGGATTGTGAAGGACTTAACCATGACTGCTCAGCTGACCTATCCGTCCCTGTTGGATGCTACCGAGTTCCTCGACTACGAGGATGATCTGGTGCGGCAGTTCGTGCGTCGTGCGTTGCTCGACGGCGGTGACGCGATGCCCGAGATGGAACGGGCGCGGGCCCTCTACTACGCGGTGCGCGACGGCATCCACTACGAGGTCTACGGTGCGGACCTCTCCCGTAACGGTCTTCGGGCCAGTTCGACCATCCGACGGGGCATGGGGTTCTGTGTCCATAAGTCGATCGTGTATGCGGCGGTGATGCGATCCGTCGGCGTTCCGAGTCGGATCTACTACGGAGACGTCCGAAACCATCTTGCGTCGCCCAGGCTCGAAGAGCTGATGGGTGGCAAGGTTTTCACGTTCCACAGCCTGACCACCGTGTTCCTGGAAGGTAAATGGGTCCGCGTGACGCCGGTTTTCAACAAAATGCTCTGCCGGCTCTACGGAATCCGTCCCCTCGAATTCGACGGCCGCGCCGACAGCATGTACCACCCGTACGACAACGAGGGGCGGCTACATATGGAATTCCTCAAGTCGCATGGCGAATTCGACGATGTTCCCTACGACATGGTCGTGGGTGGTATCCGCGAAGCGCACCCCCGGCTGTTCGCCAGCCAGCACACCACCGCGCGTGGCTCGCTGGTGTCCGACGCGACATCACCGGGAGGTGCGGGATGACGCCGCGGGCCTCGGGCGGTCCCGGCACCGCCACCCTTGTCGCTACCGGCACCGCCGGCCGGGACAGCGACTGGCTGGCGCAACCGTCCGTGCCGTACGCGCGCAGCGCGGTCGACCTGGAGCTGGTCGTACCGGCGTTCAACGAGGCCGCCCGGCTACCCGCCACCCTGGCGGTGGTCTCCGGCTTCCTGGCGGACTGTCCGTGGCGGAGCCGGATCGTGGTGGTCGACAACGGCAGTACCGACGACACGGCCGCGGTGGCGGTCGGAAGTGCCGAACCGGTAGCCACCGCGACGGTGGCACGTGACCCCGTGGAGGTCGTCGTGGCCGGGTGCTCCCGGCCGGGTAAGGGCTCCGCAGTGCGCCGGGGTATCGAGAGCAGTCGTTCTCGCTACGTCGGCTTCATCGACGCGGACCTGTCGACGCCGATCGAGACGTTGCATCGGGCGATGGCGGAGCTGGACGCGGGAGCTACGGCTGCGATCGCTTCCCGACACGCACCTGGTGCTCAGCTCGTCCGGCCGCAGCCGCTCGGCCGCCGGCTCGGGGGAGCGGCGTTCCGAGCCCTGGCCCGACGGCTCGTGCCGGGCGTCCACGACACTCAGTGTGGGTTCAAGATCTTCGACCGGATTGCGGTGCAGCACGCGTTGCGGCGCTGTCGGGTCAACGGCTTCGCCTTCGACGTGGAGCTCCTACGTCAGATTCGGCGGGGCGGGGGTCGGATCGCTGAGATCGCGGTGGCATGGACCGACGACCAGCGCTCCACCTTCCGCCCGCTGCACGACGGTCCGGCTGCCTTCGCCGACCTGCTGCGGCTGTACCGGCTGGAGCTGCGATGAACAAGGGGAGCTTCACCCTGGCGGATCGGCAGCTGTTGGTGGTGAGCGACCGTGACGTGCGCCATCCCGATGCCGGTGGACAGGAACGGTACCTGCACCAGGTCGCCCGGCGTTGGGCTGGCTGGGGAGCCTCCGTCAGCTGGGCCGTGGAGCGTGCGCCAGGTCTGCCCGACGTAGAACCGATCGACGGCGTGATGGTGGTCCGGAGCGGGATCAGGTCATGGCGGCAGCCGTCCGTGTTGACGCAGTTGGTTCGCCGGGCACATGCGGTGGTCGACGCCACCGGATACCCACGGGGGAGCGTGCTGGCCGGCGGCCGAGCACCCGTAGTGGCCGTGGTGACGGACCCGCCGCCAGGCCCGGACGACACCCGACCGAGCTCTCTGTCGGCGCTACGCCGCCTCTCGTGGTATCCGGCCACGCGTGCGCCGCGCGGTGCCGACGCGATCGTCACGCTGTCTCCTGCGGCCCGGCACGCGGTGCGCCGGCACGCCCGGGCCCGTGGACCGATCTTCGTGGTGCCGCCCGGTACCGACCCTGGCGCCACCTCCGGTGCACGGTCGGCCGATCCGCTGATCGTGATCGACACGCGCCTGGCCTCGGACCGACGGATCGATGTGTTTCTGCGGGCGCTGGCGGCGGTTGCCGGCCAACTGACCGGCTTGACGGTGGAGGTCCTCGGGACCGGACCGGAGCTACCCCGACTACGGCGGATGATCGCCGACGGAGCTCTGAAGCGGGTGGTCTCGCTCCCCGGCCGGCTACCGCAGTCGGAACGAGACCGCAGGCTCGCCCGCGCCTGGCTCACCGTGTCGACGGCGACCGCCGAGCTTGCTGGATTCGAGCCGCTGCGCGCCGCCGCACTCGGGGTGCCGTGCCTCGTCCTGGACACACCTGGGGCGGACAACTTCGTGCTCGGCGGCCGGACCGGGTACGTCGTGGCTGATCAGGAGCAGCTGGGCGCGGAGATCGTGCGCGGCGTGCGGCTCCTTTCCGACCAGCGGTACGCCGATCTGACGGCGCGGTGCTGTCGGGTGTGGGCGGGCCTGTTCGGCTGGGACCGTACTGCTCAACTCCTCGCGCGGGTGGTCGAACACCAGATCGTTATGGCCGACGCCGGGCGGTACGGGCCGGCCCAACGTCGATCCGCCCGCTCGGACATCACCACCCGGGTACGCCTGCCGGCCGGTGTGCCGGCACCGACCGCCGGACTTCGGGTCACCGACGAGGTGGTGGTCTGCGATGGCGTGGTGGAGCTGCTGCTCAACGGTTGCGACGAGGTCGACGCCGTCGCGGTGCTGAGGCGCCTCGGCGTCACCGGGGCCAGTGTTCGCCTCGCCGGTCGCCACGACCTGCTGATCGGTCCGCGTCCACTGCCGCCTGCGCTGGCGGGCCACCAGAGCGACCGAGGCGACATGTGGCGACGGCTCGACCTGGTGCCGTTCTACGACGAGTTCGATGTCTACCGCCGCCAGCCGGCGTAGGAATGGAGATGATCATGATGAGTGCAACTGTGGATCCCCACCCGGGTCCGGCCATTCGTCCGACCGACTCGCGGTCGACGGCGCGCCCGGCCGTCATCACTGCGGCGGCGGTGCTGGTGACTGCGTTCGGGCTGGCCCTGCTGGCCTCGTACGTCTTCACCCGGGACCCGTACTGGGCACTGCGCTGGACGGTCGACCTCAAGGTCTACCTTGCCAGCGGTCTCGCGGTGCGTGAAGGCACCTCGCTGTACGACGTGGTCATCATGTCGCCGCTGTACGGTCCCATGCCGTACCTGTATCCACCGTTGACCGCGGTGCTGTTCTTCGTGCCCTTGTCCTACCTGCCGATCGGGGCGGCGAGCCTGGTGTGGAACACCGCGTCGTTGGTTGCCCTCGGCGCGGTCGTCTGGATGACGCTGAAGGTGACCGGGGTCCGGGACGCACGGGTGCGCGGGGTGCTCACCGTGGTCGTGCTGATCCTCGCCGCGTGGTTGCTGCCGGTCCGGATTCAGCTGATCGCCGGTCAGATCAACATGTTCCTGCTGCTCCTGGTGCTGCTGGACTTCCGGGGCGGTGGCGGTCGCTGGCGTGGTGTGGGCATCGGCATCGCCGCCGGCCTGAAGGTGACCCCGCTGATCTTCATCGGCTACCTCGTCGTCACCCGGCAGTGGCGGGCCGCCGGCACCGCCTTGGGGGCCTTCCTCGGCACGGTGGTGGCCGGTTTCGCTGTGCTGCCAAGGGACTCGCTGACCTACTGGAGCGGGTTGGTGCTGCACTCGTCGCGTGCCGGTGGTGTCTTCGACACTCCGAACCAGTCGTTGTCCGGGGCGTTGGCCCGGGTACTCGAGGGAGAGCAGTTCGCTCGGTGGTGGCTGGTGATCCTGGCCGGCGTGGCGGTCTTCGGGCTCGCGGTGGCCAGGTACGTCTACCTGCGTGGTTCGGACTTCCTGGGATTCTCGGCTGCGGCGGTCACCGGCCTGCTGGTGTCGCCGGTGAGCTGGGAACACCACTGGGTGTACGTGATCCCGTTGCTCATCTGGCTGGCCTGCCGCGCTTACCAGACCCGTTCGGCATGGCTCGCCGTCGCGACCGGGGTGTTGGTGCTGGTGTTCACCATCCGGGTGTTCAGCCTGTTGGGCATTCCGGAATCGCCTCCGTCACCGATGGAGCTGGCCGTCTGGCAGAAGGTGGTTGCCGCGATGTTCCCACTGACCGGACTTGCCCTGCTGATACTCGGTCCCATGTGGGTACGTCGCGACTTCCCATCGGAGCCGGCGGCGCGACCCGTCGAGCCGCCGCTTCGTGAACTGGTATCGGCATCGGCCAGATGACGGACGGACCAAGGCGGTCGTACCGGGACGGCGAGGTTGCCGTCCCGGTACGGCGTTCGGCAATGCATGGCCCGGCACGATGTTCGCGCGCCTGCCGGCCCGGCGTCATGGGTGCCCGCGGCTTGTGGCCCTGGCGGGTGCCGGACTCACCGGACGGGCGCGGTACTGCCTCTGACTACCAGTTCGGTGGGGAGCAGGATGTGTCGCGGGTCGGCTGCCGCGCCGGTCCGGGCCTGCTCGACGGCTACCCGCAGCGCCTCCGCCGCCGCCCGCCCCTTCAGCACGACGTCCTGGCGCACCGTGGTGAGGGTCGGCCGGATCTGGGTGGCCAGGGGATTGTCGTCGAAGCCGACTACCGAGACGTCACCGGGAACACGCATGCCCAGCGCGGTCGCTTCCTGGATGACCCCGTAGGCGATGGCGTCGGAGAAGCACAGGACGGCGGTGGGCGGGTCGTCGCGGTCCAACAACAGCCGTGCGGCTGCGCGGACGGCGTCGATCCCGCCGCTGGGCTCACGAGCCACGACCGGGCGGATCGCGGCGGCGTCCAGGGCGTCGAACCATCCCAGCATCCGTTGTCGGGAGGGGTAACCATCTGCCAGCGAAAGGGGATCCTCGATGAGTCCGTGCTCGCCGTGCGCCCCGGACAGCAGAAAGCCGACCCGGCGATGGCCCAGGTCGACGATGTGTTGCGCGGCGGCGCGGGCACCTGCCCGGTCGTCCACGTTGACGCAGGTCACGGTCGCGACAGGCTTCTGGTCCACGAAAACCAGGGGAAGTCGCCGGCGGGACAGCCAGTCGACCGCGGGTGAGGTCGGATCACACGCGTAGACCAACGCGCCGTCGATGGCGACGTCACGGGCCGGGATGATCCCGCCGCTGCTGGCTGAACTCAGCAGGGTGAGCGCGAGGCCGGTGGGGGCCAGCTCCTCGGCGATCGCGCCGAGGAAGCTGGTCGCCACCAGATCGGTGAATGCGAATCGGAGGGATTCGGTGAGAACAATACCCACCGCGCCGGTTGTGCCTTTGGCCAGTGCGCGTGCGGCAGGATCGGGGCCGACATAGCCAAGTTCCTGAGCGGCGGCAAGAATGCGCTCTCGCAGGGTACTGGAGAGTTGGTCCGGGCGGGAGAAAGCGTTTGAGACGGTCATGCGGCTGACGCCTACCCGGTCCGCGATGGTCTGCAACGTCACTCGTGGGGCCATGCCCACCGCCTCTCGTCCACCTACTGAGGTGAGGCGAGGTTATCAGGCAGGGCTGCGCTCGGCCGGGGCGATCGCCTGGGCCGCCCGCTGCAGGCCCTTGGCCAGTGCAAGCCGGACGAGCCGGGTGCGCTGGGGGCGTTCGACGTGCGGCACGACGGGCGCGTCCGGGCGGGCGCTGTTGACGTTGCGGGAAACCTCGTTGATTGCTCCGACGAAGCCAGATGCCATTTCCATGATGATCACCCCTCGGCTGACCGGTTAACCTCTATACCGGTACAGTACGCGAGTCTTCTATACCGGTCAAGGGACTTCTTGTCGATACGCCTGAACGATCTCGACCAGCTGTCGTTGCTCGGCCGCGAAGTCCCGTCTCGTCGGGACGTCCGGGTTCGGGTCGAGGATGATCTCGGCCGCTCCGCACTCGGTGAGCGCCCTGACGTCCCCGACGATCTGGGCGAGGGTGCCCACGCCGAGCGGACGATCCGGGCCCGCGGACCGGGCCTGCAGCCGGGCCTTGATCCGGGGGACCAGAGCCGGAACCGGTCGACCCGCCTCGGCGGCCGCCGCCGTCAGCGCCGGCAAACCTCTGTTCCTGAGCCAGTCCAGAGTCGGATTGATCGGGTGCCAGGCCGTGCCGAACCGGGCGGCCCGGCGGATCGCGGCCCGGCCGGCGCCACCGACCCAGACCGGCATCCCGCCTCCAAGTGGGGCCGGCCCCGTCGCGACATCGGAAAATCCGTGTTCGCTGGAGCTGACCGTGTCGGCCGCCCAGGCTCTCGTGATCACCCCGAGGTGGGAGTCGGCGGTGCGGCCCCGTTGCCGCACGTCGAGCCCGAGCGCCGCGAACTCGGTGGCCGCCCATCCCGAGCCTACGCCGAGGACGAACCGGCCCTGGCTGAGCAACTGCAACATGGCACTCATCCGGGCGGTCAGCAACGGATGACGGTACGGCAGCACCGCCACCGAGGTACCAAGTCGGATCCTCTCGGTCTGCGGGAACAACCAGGACAGCAGCACGAAGGGGTCGTAGAACGGCGCAGGATACACCGAGGTCACCTCGGCGGTGGGCGCCACATGGTCCGACACGACCAGGGTGGACAGGCCGTTGTGCTCGGCGAACCGGGCCCAGTCGAGGAACGCCTCCGGGACCGCCTCGGGCCCGAAGTTCGGCACGTTGATTCCCAGCCTGGCCATCACGCCGCCTGGGCGAGATAGGCGTGGAAGGGCGCGGAGAGCTGCTCGGCCGACAACCCGGTGTCCGCGCGCCGGGCGATGCCCGGCAGTACCGCCGACACGGCGTCGATCAACCGACCGGTCGTCTGGGGGTCGGGGTTCATCGCCGGCGGAACGGACTCCTTGCCCGCGGCGAAGACGATCTCACCGACCCCGGCTGCGGCCGCCACCGTCCGGCAGATCGCGCACGGTTCACAGCTTGAGTAGACGACGGCGCCGCGCAGATCGGCCGACCCGGTGCGCCGTGCCGCGTCTCGGATGGCGGTCACCTCCGCGTGCGCCGCCGGATCCAGGTCGGTCAGCGCTGTGTTGACGCCAGCACCGATCACCTTCCCGTCCAGCGCCACCACGGCGGCGAACGGCAACTGGCCGGCCGAGCCGTGCATCCGGGCCGCCTCGACGGTCCTTGCCAGGAGTCCGGGCTCGCCACCGATCGACGGCAGCGCCGTACCGATCAGCTGCCCGAGCGGCAGGGCCGAGTCTTGAAACAAGGTCACCTGCACGCCCGCCGGCCCGTCGAGCCGGGCGTTCAGGGAACCCCACGGCGTGCGTCGGGGCGCGGCGATCAGCCGTGCGCCCGGTGTGTCGCCGAGGACGTCGACCGCCGCAACCGCGTCGTCGACCTGGAACGCGAGTCGTACCGGAGTGCTCGGAGTACCGTCGGTCTCGACCTCGGCGATGAATGCGGCCTGAGCCTCGTTGGCTAGCTCCAGGGTGGCCTGGCCGGCGGCCAGGATGGCCACCCGCGCGCCTTTCGGGCCGGCCATTGCGGCCAGCTCGGTGAGCCCCAGCGAGTCCCGGTAGTAGCGGAGCGCGTCGTCCACATCCGGTACGACCAGGACGACCCGTAGCTGCGAAACGTTCAGTTCTGCCATATCGGCACCCTAGAAGCTGACTCGCCACTGTAGGGGTGCCAACACGCGGAGCGACGTTTGTGTCCGCGGCGGACCGGACATCAGGATGCCCGGTCCGGCCGGGGCGCTGCACGATGCCAGACGGACGCGTCGGGTGCCGACCGGTCGGAGTCGCCCGAGCGGCGGGGTCAGCGGGAGGCGACGCCGGCGCGGCGCTTGCTCCACACATCGAAGGCGACCGCGGCCAGCAGCACCGCACCCTTGACCAGCATGACGTTCTCACTGGGGGCGCCGATCAGCGACATCCCGTTGTTGATCACGCCCATGATCAGACCGCCGGTGACCGCGCCGACCACCTTGCCGACCCCGCCCTGCACGGCCGCCCCGCCGATGAAGGCGGCGGCGATCGCGTCCAGCTCGAAGGTGTTGCCGGCGGTCGGTCCGGCCAGGTTGAGCCGGCCGGCGAAGATGATCCCGGCCAGCGCGGAGAGCACCCCCATGTTCACGAAGATCCAGAACACGACCGACTTGACCTTGACCCCGGACAGCACTGCGGCCTGCAGATTGCCGCCGACCGCGTAGATCTGCCGACCGAACACCGACCGCTTGGTCAGCAGCGAGTAGCCGAGCACCAGCGCCGCCAGCAGCACCAGCACCCACGGCAGATTCTTGAACCGGGCCAGCTGCACGATCACGAACAGCACCGCCGCCGAGGCGCCCACGATCTTGAACAGGAAGACCGGCATCGGGTCCACCGCCTGGTCGTAGCCGAGCCGGGCCACCCGGGCCCGCCACTGGCTGACCGCGATACCGCCGACCGCGACCAGACCGACCAGCAGGCTGACCAGATCGGCGCCGCCGAGCGGGCCCAACCCGATGTTGCCCAGATAGCCCTCGGTGAAGCCGTTGGCGAGGGTACGCACCGGATCCGGGAACGGCCCGATGCCCTGGTTGCCGAGCACACTCAGGGTGAGTGCCCGGAACAGCAGCATCCCGGCCAGGGTGACAATGAACGCCGGGATGCCGAAGTACGCGATCCAGAAGCCCTGCCAGGCGCCGATCGCGGCGCCGGCGATCAGGGTGATCAGCAGGGCCACCGGCCAGGGCAGGTCGTGCTCGACCATCAGTACGGCGGCGATCGCCCCGGTCGCGCCGACCACCGAGCCGACCGACAGGTCGATGTGCCCGGCGATGATGACCAGGATCATGCCGATCGCCAGGATCAGCACGTACGAATTCTGCACGATGATGTTGGACAGGTTCTGCGGCTGCAGCAGCGCCCCGTCGGTCAGCACCGCGAACAGCACGACGATCAGCCCGAACGCGATGTAGATGCCGCTCTCGCGGACGTTGATCCGGGCGACGCTCACCGGTCGGCCCCCGATCCCTGCTCCTGTCCCTGCACCATGTGCTGCATGAGTCGCTCCTGGGTGGCGTCGGCCCGCCGCACCTCGCCGGTGATCCGGCCGGCCGACAACGTGTAGATCCGGTCGCACAGCCCGATCAGTTCGGGCAGTTCAGAGGAGATGACCAGGACCGCCGTACCGTTGTCGGCGATCTGGTTGATGATCGAGTAGATCTCGTACTTGGCGCCGACGTCGATGCCCCGGGTCGGCTCGTCCAGGATCAGCACGTCCGGCTCAGTGAAGATCCATTTGGACAGCACGACCTTCTGCTGGTTGCCGCCGCTGAGCTTGCCGACGATGCTCGCCACGCTCGGCGCCTTGATGTTCATGCTGCGGCGGAACTCCTGCGCCGTACGGTGCTCGGCGCCCTCGTCGACCCAGCCGCGGCGGGCCAGCCGGGTCAGCCCGGCCGCCGACACGTTGCGCTGGATGTCCTCAATCAGGTTCAGCCCGTACCGCTTGCGGTCCTCCGTGGCGTACGCGATGCCGTGGTCGATCGCCTCGCGGACCGAGCGCAGCTGGATCTGCCGGCCGTCCTTGTAGACCCGGCCGCTGATGTCCCGGCCGTACGCCTGGCCGAAGACGCTCATCGCGAGCTCGGTGCGGCCGGCTCCCATCAGCCCGGCCAGCCCGACGACCTCCCCACGGTTCAGGGTGAGGTTGGCGTCGGCGACGACCACCCGGTCGCCGTCCGGGGAGCGCACCGTCCACTCCTCGATCCGCAGCGCCTCGGCGCCGATCCTTGGGGTGCGCGGCGGGAACCGGTGCTCCATCGACCGGCCCACCATGCCGGAGATCAGCCGGTCCTCGGTGACCTCGTCGTTCGCCAGGTCGAGCGTCTCAATCAGTTCGCCGTCGCGCAGGATGCTGATCGTGTCGGCGATGGCGAGGATCTCGTTCAGCTTATGCGAGATGATCACACAGGTGATGCCGGTGTCCCGCAGCCCGCGGAGCAGGTCGAGCAGGTGTGCGGAGTCCTCGTCGTTGAGCGCGGCGGTGGGCTCGTCCAGGATCAGCAGCTTCACCTGCTTGGACAGCGCCTTGGCGATCTCGACCAGCTGCTGCTTGCCCACCCCGATCTCGGTGACCAGGGTGGTCGGATTCTCCGTCAACCCGACCCGGCGCAGCAGCTCGGCTGCCTGGTGGTTGGTGTGGTTCCAGTCGATGAGGCCACGGCGGGTCTGTTCGTTGCCGAGGAAGATGTTCTCGGCGATCGTCAGTTGCGGGCAGAGCGCTAGCTCCTGGTGGATGATCACGATGCCCCGGTGCTCGCTGTCCCGGATCCCGGCGAACCGGGCCGGCTGGCCGTCGAAGGTGGTCTCTCCGGCGTACGACCCGTGCGGGTAGACGCCGGAGAGCACCTTCATCAGGGTCGACTTGCCGGCGCCGTTTTCGCCGCAGATGGCGTGGATCTCGCCCCGGCGTACGGTCAGATTGACGTCGTGCAGGGCACGCACGCCGGGGAACGTCTTGGTGATACCCCGCATCTGCAGGATGGCGTCGGTCGGCATGATCGTTGACTCAGCCCAGCTGCTCGGCCGAGTAGTAGCCGCTGTCGATCAGCACTTCGTAGTTGCTCTTGTCGATGATCACCGGCTCGAGCAGGTAGGACGGGACGACCTTCTCCCCGTTGTCGTAGTCGGTGGTGTTGTTGACCTCCGGTGAGTCGCCGCTGAGGACGGCGTGCGCCATCTCGACGGTCTTCGTCGCCAGCTCGCGGGTGTCCTTGAAGATCGTCGAGTACTGCTCGTCGGCCAGGATCGACTTGACCGAGACCTGCTCGGCGTCCTGTCCGGTCACCACCGGGTAGGGCTGCCCGGCGGTGCCGTACCCGCTGCTCTTGAGCGCGGACAGGATGCCGATGGAGAGCCCGTCGTACGGCGAGAGCACCCCGTCGACGGTGACGCCGCCCTGGTAGGTGCGGGTGAGCAGATCCTCCATCCGCCGCTGCGCGGTCTCCGGGTCCCAGCGCAGGATCGCGACCGTGTCGAAGTCGGTCTGGCCGCTGCGGACCACCAGCCTGCCCGAGTCGATGTGCGGCTGCAGCACAGACATCGCGCCCTCGAAGAAGAAGGTGGCGTTGTTGTCGTCCGGCGATCCGGCGAACAGTTCGATGTTGAACGGTCCGTCGGCGTCACCGGCGGAGCCGTCCGCGTTGAGCATGCCGAGTCCGACCAGCAAGGACGTGGCCTGCTGGACGCCGACCTCGAAGTTGTCGAAGGTGGCGTAGTAGTCGACGTTGGGGCTGTTGCGGATCAGCCGGTCGTATGCGATGACCGGAATGCCCTGGTCGGCGGCCTGCTGCAGCTGAGTGGTCAGCGCCGTGCCGTCGATCGAGGCGACGATCAGCAGCCGGGCACCCCGGGTAATCTGGTTCTCGATCTGGTTGACCTGGGTGGGAATGTCGTTCTCCGCGTACTGCAGGTCGACCTCGTAGCCGAGCTCCTCCAGCGCGGCCTGGACGTTGTCGCCGTCGCTGATCCAGCGTTCGGAGGACCTGGTGGGCATGGTGACGCCGACCAGGGCACCTGCGTTGTCGCCGTCGGCGGTCTCCTGGTCGATGGTCTTCTCGCTGGAGCCGCAGGCGGCCAGGCTGGTCGCCAGGGTGGCGGCTGCGCCGATCGTGGCCAGCCGTCGGATCATGGTGCTGGTGCGCAATTGCACGGACGTCTCCATCTTCTAGGATGGGCTGCGGTTGTGGCACCGCAGGCGGGAGGTTGTGGTGCCGCGGGCGATGGGGTGCCGGGACGCTGGGCGGTGCACCGGGCACGGCGGGCGGCCGCTGGCCATGCGACCCCGTCACGCTGTCGGGTTGCTGCAGCTATCGGTGGCACTGTGAGTCGCAGTGTTATCGCTCACAAGATCGCTGTCAAGAGCCCTTACGCGATCCTGAGGAAACCGACGCGAAACCATCGACCGACTTCGCCGGCGGCTCCACCGGGGCCACCCCGACTCTGCTGTCGGATGATGTTTCCGCAGCTCACGGACTTGACGTGAGTGTGCCGCGAGCTCGGCTCGGCGGGCCGGTTCAGCCGGGTGCGGCGACGCTGCGCCGGTGCACCAGGGCCGGCTCGATGGTGTGCCGCTCGTCGCTGCGTGCGCCCGACTCAATTTGCCGCAGCAGTAGCGCCAGGCTCGCCTTGGCCACCGCGTCGAAATCCGGCCGGACAGTGGTCAGCGGTGGGGTGAAGTAGGCGGCCTCCGGCACGTCGTCGAAGCCAACGATGCTGACCTCGTCCGGCACCCGCCGACCCCGCTCGCTCAGCGCCCGCAGGATGCCCAGCGCGAGATGGTCGTTGGCGGCGAAGATGGCGGTGACGTCGCGCATCCGGGCAAGCATCTGTCCGGCCCGGTAGCCGGACGCTGCACTCCAGTCGGCCGGCACCAGCGGCGGCACCTCGGCGCCGGCATCCCGAAGGGTCTGCTCCCAGCCGTGGATCCGTCCGGCGCTGTCGAACCAGTCGCCTGGGCCGGAGACATGCCAGACGGTGGGGTGACCCGCGTCCAGCAGACACTGGGTGGCGGCCCGGGCTCCGGCCGCCTGGTCGACGGTGATCAGCGCGGTGTTGCGCTGCGGATCACCGTCGATGGTGACCAGCGGCACCCCGGCCGGCACTTGTTCCACGGCTTCGCCAGCAGAGACCACTGGTGCGATCACTACCAGGCCGGCGACCCGCTGGTCGAGGTGGCGGTCGACGACGCCGGCGATGGACTGCCGGTCCAGGCTGCGGACGCTGCCAACGTTGACCGCGAACCCGGCGGCCCCGGCGGCCTGCTCGAATGCGGCAAGTAGGGACGCTGGACCGTAGAGCGTCGAGTTCTGCGCCACCACTCCGATCACCTGTGACTTGCCGGTGACCAAGGCACGAGCCGCCCGGTTCGGCCGGTAGCCCAGCTCGGCGATGGCGGCCCGGACTCGCAGCCGGGTCTGCTCACGCACGTTGGGGTGGCCGTTGAGCACCCGGGACACCGTTTGGTGGCTTACCCCGGCCAGCCTGGCCACATCCGTCATCGCCGGTTCCCGGACGCTTCTGCTACTCACCGCTGCCCACCTCAAGTCCGGCCGGGACGTGCCGGCACTGCCGATGATCTTCAGACCCGGCATGGTGCCAGGGCCGCGGAGCTGGACCGGCCGGGTGGGCCGGGCTTGTCCTTCGGTGCCCCTGCCAGTTCCGTCAACAGCGAGGTTAGCGGTCACCTACCGCGACCCGCCATGGGCTGGCAGTGAGCCGAGGGGACAACCTGGTCCCATCGATCCGGCAGCGGTGCCCCACTGCGGCGGGCACCCGACCGGATACTGTCGCTGCGACTGTTGTCGATGTTATCGCTCATCCGACCGCCCAACTCAACTCGGTGCTGCCGAGGGCGGTTGTCGCAACGGAGCGGTAACGGCCGCGATCCACCCCCTTGACGTGCTTGATGAGAACGGTAACACTCCTGAAACGCGGCGGTTGGGCTCCAGTCGTCGATGGCATCCCCACCAGTCTGGCCACCTGGGAAGGGTGTCGATGGGTCGGAAGCTCGGCGCATGCCGGGGGTTTGGCCAGGACGTAAAGTTAACGCTAACAATCGGTCCATCGCATACGTGGGCCGTTCTTGACCGCGGGTCGTCCGGCCAACCGGCGGACGACATCAGCCTCAGCGGGAGGTAGGCATGTTCAGACGTTTATCCGCCGTCATGATCGCGGCGATGATGGTGGCGACCACCGCCGCCTGTGGTGACTCGGGTACGGAGGGAGGCGGCAGCAGTGACGACCAGATCGTCCTCGGCTTCTCCCAGGTCGGCGCCGAGAGTGGCTGGCGTACCGCGAACACCAAGTCGGTCCAGGAGTCCGCGGCCGAGGCCGGGGTCGAGCTGAAGTTCGCCGACGCCCAGCAGAAGCAGGAGAACCAGATCAAGGCGATTCGCAACTTCATCGCCCAGCGGGTCGATGTGATCGCCTTCTCTCCGGTCGTGGAGTCCGGGTGGGACACCGTGCTCAAGGAGGCCAAGGACGCCGGGATCCCGGTGATCCTGACCGACCGCGCGGTGGACTCGCAGGACGAGACGCTCTACGAGACCTTCATCGGCTCCGACTTCGTCCTCGAGGGCCGGCTCTCCGGCGAGTGGCTGGTCGAGGAGTTCGCCGACGAGTCGGGCCCGGTCCGGATCGTCGAGCTGCAGGGCACCACCGGCTCGGCCCCGGCCAATGACCGCAAGCAGGGCTTCGGCGAGGCGATCGCCGCCGACCCGAAGTTCGAGATCATCGCGTCGCAGACCGGTGAGTTCACCCGGGCCAAGGGCAAGGAGGTCATGGAGGCCTTCCTCCAGGCCCACGACGACATCGACGTGCTCTTCGCGCACAACGACGACATGGGGCTCGGCGCGATCGAGGCGATCGAGGCCGCCGGTCTGGTGCCCGGCCAGGACATCACGATCATCACGATCGACGCGGTCCGCGACGGCATGCAGGCGCTCGCCGACGGCAAGATCAACTTTATCGCGGAGTGCAGCCCGCTGCTCGGGCCACAGCTGATGGAGCTGGTCGAGCAGGTGCACGCCGGTGAGTCGGTGCCCAGGCGGGTGGTCACCGAGGAGACCACCTTCACCCAGGAAGAGGCCAAGGAAGCACTGCCCACCCGGCAGTACTGAGCCGGACCGTCGTCCCGCCCGGCCACCGCGCCGGGCGGGACGACGAGGCAGGTGCCGGCCGCCGGCCCGGTCGGCCCCGCAAAGCGCCGACCGGGCCGGCGGTGGCCGGCCGCAGCGACAGCAGTGAGAGGTACGGATGACCGACGCGGCGCCGATCCTGGAGATGACCGGGATCGGCAAGACCTTCCCCGGCGTCGTCGCGCTCGACGACGTCGACTTCCGGATGTTCCCCGGCGAGGTGCACGCCCTGATGGGCGAGAACGGCGCTGGCAAGTCCACCCTGATCAAGGTTCTCACCGGGGTCTACGGAATCGACCGCGGTGAGATCCGTCTCGGCGGCCGGCAGGCCCGGTTCGCCGGCCCGCTACAGGCCCAGCAGTCCGGTGTCAGCACCGTCTACCAGGAGGTGAACCTCTGCCCCAACCTGTCGGTGGCAGAAAACATCTTCATCGGCCGGGAACCGCGCCGGTTCGGCGCGATCAGGTGGGCCACGATGCGGCGACGCTCGGCCGAGCTGCTGCACCGGCTGCACCTCGACATCGACGTGACGGCGCCGCTGTCCAGCCACTCGCTCGCCGTACAGCAGATGGTCGCCATCGCCCGTGCGGTGGACATCTCGGCCAAGGTGCTCATCCTCGACGAGCCGACCTCCAGCCTGGACGCCTCCGAGGTGGAACAGTTGTTCGCGGTGATTCGCCAGCTCAAGGAGTCCGGCGTGGCGATCCTGTTCGTCTCGCACTTCCTCGACCAGGTCTACGAGATCGCCGACCGGATGACCGTGCTGCGCAACGGCCGGTTGATTGGTGAGTGGCCGGTCGAACAGCTGAGCCAGCTGGAGCTGGTGGCCAGAATGATCGGCAAGGACCTCAGCGTCCTGGAGCAGCTCGACGGCGAGTCCAAGCCGGACCTGGCCACCCTGGAGGGTGGCCAGCCGGTGCTGGAGGCCACCGGACTCGGCCGGTCCGGGGCGATCGCCCCGTTCGACCTGACCATCCACGCCGGCGAGGTGGTCGGCTTCGCCGGGCTGCTCGGCTCGGGCCGCACCGAGGCGGCCCGACTGCTGTTCGGCGCCGACCGCGCGGAGCGGGGCCGGGTGAGCATCGCCGGCAAGCCGACCGCGCTGCGCGGCCCGCGCGCCGGGATGGCCAACGGCATCGCCTTCTGCTCCGAGAACCGGCGGGCCGAGGGCGTCGTCGAGGACCTGACCGTACGGGAGAATCTGGTCCTCGCCATGCAGGCCGCCCGGGGGTGGGCCCGACCGATCCCGCGTCGCCGCCAGGACGAGCTGGTCGCCAAGTACATCGCCGCGCTGCAGATCCGCCCGGCCGACCCGGAGCTGCCGATCCGCAACCTGTCCGGCGGCAACCAGCAGAAGGTGCTGCTGGCCCGCTGGCTGATCACCGAGCCCAAGCTGCTCATCGTCGACGAACCGACCCGGGGGATCGACGTCGGTGCCAAGGCGGAGATCCAGCGCCTGGTGGTCGAGCTGGCCGGCGGCGGCATGGCGGTGCTGTTCATCAGCGCCGAGCTGGAGGAGGTCCTCCGGCTCAGCCACAAGATCGCGGTACTGCGGGACCGGCAGATGATCGACCAGCTCGCCAACGGCGCGGGCGTCGACGTGGACCGGATCATGCGGACCATCGCCGGGGAGGCGGCAGCATGAGCGACACGCATCGACGACTGACCGGCCTGGTCCGGCAGCGGCTGTTCTGGCCGGTGCTGATCCTGGTGGTGCTGCTGGTCAGCAACCTGTTCTTCACTCCGAGCTTCTTCTCCATCACGGTTCGCGACGGGCACCTGTACGGGTCGTTGATCGACATCCTGCGGGCCAGCACCCCGCTGGTCCTGGTCGCCGTCGGGATGACCGTGGTCATCGCCACCGGCGGCATCGACCTGTCCGTCGGCTCGGTGATGGCCATCTCCGGCGCGCTCGCCTGCCTGCACATCAGCGGTCTGGCCGACCAGAACAGCGTCACCGGCGTGCTGTTCGCCGTCCTCCTCGCGCTCGGGCTGTCGGTGCTGCTCGGCCTCTGGAACGGCACCCTGGTCGCCGCGATCGGCATCCAGCCGATCATCGCCACCCTGATCCTCATGGTGGCCGGCCGAGGGCTGGCCCAGCTGATCACCGACGGGCAGATCATCAACGTCAACTCGTCGCCGTACAAGGTGATCGGTGCCGGCTACGCGCTCACCCTGCCGGTATCGGTGCTCATCGTCGTCGCGGTGGTCACCGCCGCGGCGCTGCTGATCCGGCGCAGCGCGCTCGGCATGCTGGTCGAGTCGGTCGGCGGCAACCCGACCGCCAGCCGACTGGCCGGCATCCGCGCCCGGCAACTCGTCATCCTGGCGTACGTCTTCGCCGGACTCTGCGCCGGCATTGCCGGGATCATCTTCAGCTCGAACGTCTCCAGCGCCGACGGCAACAACGCCGGCAACCTGATCGAGCTCGACGCGATCCTCGCCGTCGTCATCGGCGGTACCGCGCTCACCGGCGGCCGGTTCTCCCTCGCCGGCAGCGTCCTCGGCGCGGTGATCATCAAGGCGCTGGACATCACCATCTACACCATCGGCATCCCCAGCGAGGCGACGCTGCTGTTCAAGGCGGTCGTGGTCATCGTGCTGTGCCTGGCCCAGTCGTCGGCGTTCCGCGCCCGGATCTCCGGCCTCGGTCGCGGCGGCGCAGGACGGGGCGGGCCGCCCCGGCCACCCGGATCCCCACCCGGGCAGCGGCGTGGCGAATCCACCGGCGACGGACAGCCACGGCAGGTCGAACCGGCGGGACAGACAGCGGCGGAGGCAACGGCATGATCGACGTCAGCGACCCCCGGCAGGCGACGGCCACCGCGCCGACGCCGACCGCTCGCACCCGGCGCTACTGGCCGCAGCAACGGCACCTGCCGGTCGCGGCCACCCTCACCCTACTGGCCACCATGTACGGGCTCGGCGCGCTCAACTACACCGGGTTCGCCCAGCCGCAGATCCTGCTGAACGTCTTCGTCGACAACGCCTTCCTGCTGGTCGTCGCGGTCGGGATGACCTTCGTGATCCTCACCGGCGGCATCGACCTGTCGGTCGGCGCGGTGGTCGCCCTGACCACCGTCTGCGCCGCCGTGCTGCTGCGCGAGGGCTGGCCGGCCGGTGTGGTGCTGCCGTTGGTCCTGCTCATCGGCACCACGCTCGGGCTGCTGATGGGCCTGATCATCCACTTCTTCGAAATCCAGCCGTTCATCGTGACCCTCGCCGGGATGTTCTTCGCCCGTGGGCTCTGCCACCTGATCACCAGCGACTCGATCCCGATCACCGACGCGTTCTGGACCGCGGCGGCGCAACAGCGGATCCGTTTCGGCGACGGCTACTTCATCTCGATCAGCGTGGTCATCGCGCTCCTCGTGGCGCTGACTGCGGCGTACGTCCTGGCGTACACGCCCTTCGGGCGCAAGGTGTACGCCATCGGCGGTAACCCCCAGTCGGCGTTGCTGATGGGCCTGCCGGTCGGGCGTACCCGGATCGCCGTCTACACCATCAGCGGGTTCTGCGCGGCGCTCGGCGGGGTGCTGCTCAGCTTCTACATGCTCTCCGGCTACAGCCTGCACGCCCAGGGAATGGAACTCGACGCGATCGCCGCGGTGGTGATCGGCGGCACGCTGCTGACCGGCGGATCGGGGTACCTGCTCGGCACCGTCCTCGGCGTCGGGGTGCTCGGTCTCATCCAGACGATCATCGCCTTCCAGGCGAATCTGAGTTCCTGGTGGACGAAGATCGTCATCGGGGTGCTGCTGTTCGCCTTCATCATCCTGCAACGCCTGGTCACCCGGCGGGGCAGATGACTCACCATAGTGGCCAGGCCAGAATCCACCACAGGGAGAACGGGTGAACACCGACCAGTACACCATCGGCATCGACTTCGGCACCCTGTCCGGGCGGGCCGTCGTGGTCCGGGTCGCCGACGGCGCCGAGACAGGCTCGGCGGTGCACGAGTACCGCAACGCCGTCATCGACCGGGCCCTGCCCACCAGCGGCAAACCGCTGCCGCCTGACTGGGCGTTGCAGGATCCGGAGGACTACCGGGACGTGCTGCGCCACGCCGTGCCGGCGGCACTCGCCGACGCCGGCGTGGCCTCGGCGCAGGTGATCGGCATCGCCACCGACTTCACCGCGTGCACCGTGCTGCCGACCCTGGCCGACGGCACCCCGCTGTGCCAGCTGCCCGAGCTGGCCGACCGGCCGCACGCCTGGCCGAAGCTGTGGAAGCACCACTCGGCGCAGCCGCAGGCCGACCGGATCAACGCCCTCGCCCACCAGCGCGGCGAGCCGTGGATCGGCCGGTACGGCGGCAAGATCTCCGCCGAGTGGCAGTTCGCCAAGGCGCTGCAGGTGCTGGAGGAGGACCCGGAGGTCTACTCCCGTACCGAGCGATGGATCGAAGCCGCCGACTGGATCATCTGGCAGCTGTGCGGCGCCGAGACCCGTAACGCCTGCACCGCCGGCTACAAGGGCATCCACCAGGACGGCCGGTACCCGGACCCGGCGTACCTGGCCGCGCTGCACCCCGACTTCGCCGACTTCGCGGCCACCCGGCTGGAGCATCCGATCCTGCCGCTGGGCGCCCGGGCCGGCGGGCTGACCGCCGAGGCCGCCGGCTGGACCGGGCTGCCGGCCGGCATCGCGGTCGCCGTCGGCAACGTCGACGCGCACGTCACCCCGCCGGCGGCCGGCGCGGTCGCCCCCGGGCAGCTGCTCGCCGTGATGGGCACCTCCACCTGCCACGTGATGAACGGCACCGACCTGGTCGAGGTCCCGGGCATCTGCGGCGTCGTCGACGGCGGCATCACCGCGGGGGCGTACGGCTACGAGGCCGGCCAGTCCGGCGTCGGCGACATCTTCGCCTGGTTCGTCGACAACGGCGTACCACCAACGGTGCACGACGAGGCGGCGCGTCTCGGGCTCAGCGTGCACGACCTGCTCACCCGGCAGGCCGCCGAGCAGCCGGTCGGCGGGCACGGGCTGGTCGCCCTGGACTGGCACAGCGGCAACCGGTCGGTCCTGGTCGACCACCACCTGTCCGGGCTGATCGTCGGGCTGACCCTGGCCACCCGCCCGGACGAGATTTACCGGGCGCTGATCGAGTCGACCGCGTTCGGCACCCGGACGATCGTGGAGACGTTCGAGCGCGCCGGGCTGCCGGTGACCGAGTTCGTCGTCGCCGGCGGGTTGAAACGAAACAAGCTGATCATGCAGATCTACGCCGACGTGCTGCGCCGGCCGGTCAGCGTGGCCACCTCCGACCAGGCGCCGGCGCTCGGCTCGGCGATCCACGCGGCGGTCGCCGCCGGGGCGTACCCGGACGTGGTCACCGCCGCCGGGGCGATGGGCGCGGTGGAGACCGCCGTCTACCGCCCCGACCCCGACCGGGCCGCCGGCTACGACCGGCTGTACGCCGAGTACCAGCTGCTGCACGACCACTTCGGCACCGGTGCCGACAAGGCGATGCACCGGCTGCGGGACATCCGCAACGCCGCGCTCGCCCGCTCCGACCGGGAGGTTTCCGCCTGATGAGCACCACCGCCCGCGCAACGACCGCCGGTTCCGCAACGACCGCCGGCTCCGCAACCGACGTCGCGGCCGCCGACGTCGCGGCCGAGGTCACCCGGCTGCGTGCCGAGGTGTGCCGGCTGCACGAGCACCTGACCCGCTGGGGGCTGGTCACCTGGACCAGCGGCAACGTCTCGGCCCGGGTACCCGGCGCCGACCTGCTGGTGATCAAGCCGTCCGGGGTCAGCTACGACGAACTCACCCCGGCGCACATGGTCGTCACCGATCTCGACGGCACGCTGGTCGAGGGCGACTACGCGCCGTCGAGCGACACCGAGGCACACGCGTACGTCTACCGGCACATGCCGTCCGTCGGCGGGGTGGTGCACACGCACAGCCCGTACGCCACCGCCTGGTCGGCACGCGGCGAACCGATCCCGTGCGCGGTGACCGCGATGGCCGACGAGTTCGGCGGCGAGATCCCGGTCGGGCCGTTCGCGTTGATCGGCTCCGACGCGATCGGCCGGGGCATCGTTGCGACGCTCACCGACCACCGGTCACCGGCGGTGCTGATGCGCCAGCACGGCCCGTTCACCATCGGCGCGACCGCGAAGGCAGCGGTGAAGGCGGCGGTGATGTGTGAGGACGTGGCCCGCACCATCCACCTGGCCCGCCAGCTCGGTCCGGTCGAGCCGCTGCCGCAGGCAGCGGTCGACGCGCTGTACGAGCGTTACCAGAACGTGTACGGCCAGCGGTGAACCGCAGCCGGCAGAGATTGTCCAGATGGGACCGAGAAGTGTGGCATAGGGGGGATCCGTGGTGATGGAGGCATCGATGCGGTCGGCGCAGGTGTGGTTCCTGACCGGCAGCCAAGGGCTGTACGGTCCGGAGACGTTGCAGCAGGTGGCTGAGCAGTCCCAGGAGATCGCCCGGCGGTTGGACGCCGCCGACGGGCTGCCGGTCAAGATCGTCTGGCGGCCGGTGCTGACCAGCCCGGAGGATATCCTGCGGGTCTGCCTCGCCGCCAACGCCGAACCCGGCGTGGTCGGGGTGGTCGCCTGGATGCACACGTTCTCCCCGGCAAAGATGTGGATCTCCGGCCTGGACGCGCTGCGCAAGCCGCTGCTGCACCTGCACACCCAGGCGAACGTGACGCTGCCGTGGGCCGAGATCGACATGGATTTCATGAACCTGAACCAGGCCGCGCACGGCGACCGCGAGTTCGGCTACGTGCAGACCCGGCTCGGGGTGGCCCGCAAGACCGTCGCCGGCCACGTCAGCGACCCCCGGGTCGTCGGCCGGATCGCCGGCTGGGCGCGGGCCGCGATCGGCCACACCGAGCTGCGGTCGCTGAAACTCGCCCGGTTCGGCGACAACATGCGCAACGTCGCGGTCACCGAAGGTGACAAGGTGGAGGCGCAGGTCCGGTTCGGCGTCTCGGTCAACACGTACGGGGTGAACGAACTCGTCGAGGCGGTCGACGCGGTACCGGACCCCGACGTCAAGGTGCTGGTCGACGAGTACGAGCAGCGGTACCGGGTGGACCCGGCGCTGCGGGCCGGCGGCGACCGGCACGACTCGCTGCGCTACGCCGCACGCATCGAACTGGGTCTGCGCGGCTTCCTGACCGAGGGCGGCTTCCGGGCCTTCACCACCAACTTCGAGGACCTGGGCGGGCTGCGGCAGCTGCCCGGTCTTGCGGTGCAGCGGCTGATGGCCGACGGCTACGGCTTCGGCGGTGAAGGCGACTGGAAGACCGCCGTACTGGTACGCACCCTCAAGGCGATGTCCGTCGGCACCTCCGGTGGTACGTCGTTCATGGAGGACTACACCTACGACCTGACCCTTGGCCAGGAGCTCATCCTCGGCGCGCACATGCTGGAGGTCTGCCCGAGCATCGCCGCCGACACCCCGTCGTGTGAGATCCACCCGCTGAGCATCGGCGGCCGGGAGGACCCGGTCCGGTTGGTCTTCGACGCCGCACCCGGCCGGGCCGTCGTGCTCGGCATGGTCGACCTGGGCGAACGGTTCCGCCTGGTGGCCAACGAGATAGAGGTCGTGCCGCCGGCACAGCCGTTGCCGAAGTTGCCGGTGGCCCGGGCGGTGTGGCGCCCCGAGCCGGACCTGCCGACGTCGGCCGAGGCGTGGCTGACCGCCGGCGGCCCGCACCACACCGTCCTCTCCCAGGCCGTCGGGGTGGACGAGTTGCACGATCTGGCCGAGATGACCGGCACTGAACTGGCGGTCATCGACGCCGACACGACGGTCCGGCGGTTCGCCGCCGAGCTGCGCTGGAGCCAGGCGTACCACCGGCTCGCCCGCGGCTTCTGACCTGCTGGTCCCGCTGCCCGGGTGCTGGCGCCCCGGGCAGCGGGGCGGGTGGCTGCCCGGATCAGTGGCGATCGGCGTCGGGCACGTCGTGCGGCTCCAGGGCAGGTCGTCGAGGGGCTCCAAGCTGTCCAGGGCTGGAAGCTGGACCGCCGGGCTTTAGACGACCCGTAGCGTTAGTGGACCCTCGGGACACAACGATAGAGACCTCAGCACCGAGTGCTTCGGACGTACAGACACAGTGCGTCCGGGGTGTCAACCTGTCCGTGTTCGATCTGAGAGATCCGCGCCTGGCTTACCCGAGGGCTGCGTCAACCCCAGCCTGGGCAAGCCCAGCCGGACTTGCGCATCTCGGCCAGCTCATGCCTACGGATGTGGCCGAGGTTCTCAGCGCGAATCGTGGCTCGCCCCTCCTCTTCCGTGCGGTCGACCAGGTACTGCTCGTAGCGACCTTCGGCAATCGGGATCTTCGCCTGGTGACAGCGGTTCCGAAACGGGATCCGTGACAGGGGCAGTCCCCGGTCTGCTTGGCATCGTCGAACGCCGCCAGGTGACGGGGTGCGGGGGGCGGGTCGGTCACGACTGCCTCGCGTACCGGGCGGGGGTACCGCCGCCGGTCCAGGCGTGCAGGTTCATGGTGGTCTGCGCGGCGCGGGCCTGGCTGGTCTGCCAGCGGCGGAGCGCGTCCTTGATGCGGTCGTTCTGCTCGTAGGTGCGGTCGAGTTCGGCGTAGACGATGCCGAGGTCGTGGGCGATCCGTTCGAGGAAGGCGGCGACTTCGCCGGGGTCCAGGCCCCGGCCGCCGCCGCGCCGCGGGATTGTCGGGAAGCGGTGGGCGCGGATCTGCCAAGGGCGGATCGGCCGGTACGCGGTGGGTCGCTGGTTGCGGCTGCGACCATCGGGTACGTGGTAGACGCCGCTGCCCGCCGGCCAGTCACGCGGTGGGGTGGTGGCCATCTTGCGGCGTTGCCAGCGCAGTCGCCAGCGTCGCCAAAGCTCTCGCATCACGTGTTCCTCCCCATTGTTCACTCCTGGTGCCGATCAGGCGGTGTCGTGGATGGGTCTGGACGGGGGGCGGCCCTGCCGCTTGCCGATCCCGGCGGGGCCACCCGCACCCTAATCGCCGCAGCCCTCCTTGGCAGTACGGCGACCAGGGCAAACCTTCGGGGCCGGGACGCCCAACGGCGTGACTCGCTACACGCCCCGACCGGAGGTGAGCGCCCCAAGCTGCCGTGCAAGGAGTGCTCGCGGGAAAACATAGGCGTCTAAGCCGCCTATGTCAATGAATCCTTGTCGCGGTCACGTGTCTCGTGATCGAATCGGGTTGCCGTGCAAGGAGACTCCAAATGCCTACGCAGCCCGACTATGTCCGCATTTCGGACGCCTACGCCGCAGCGATCGTCAGCGGCCGGCTCAAGCCAGGGGAGAAGCTGCCCTCGATCGCCGAGATGAGCAAGCGCTACACGGTCGGTGCCACGACCATCAAGATGGTCCTCGTGCGGCTGGAAGCGCGCCGGCTGGTCCGCCGCCACCAGGGCAAAGGCACCTTCGTCGAGCCCAGCGACCGATGGCTACTGCCCGACGGTGACGATGATGACGAGCCAGATTTCGAGATCTGAGGGTTGCGGCGTAGTGGCAGGTCACCTGGCTTCCTGGCATCCAATCGTCACTAACCAGCCCACCCCAGCGGCTGGTAGTCGGGCAAGTGACAAGGAGTGTCGGGAGGGCGGACTTTCGTGGCGGGTCAGCCTCGTGGCTGTCGCTGGCGGCCGCACCGACTGGGGTCTGCCGCTGCGGCTCATGGCTACTTCGTGGATCGGCCAACTAGGACCGCCTAGTCGCGAACCACAGGAGACTGTCGGATACTTGACAGATCGCGATTTTCAACCTATTATGTGACTAATATTCGCCTATGCCCAGGGCTAACGCTAATCGATCTTGAACTGGGAATTGATGATCAGAAGAGGGTTAGCTTCGTTACTGTGTGCAGTTGTCGCCGCACTTGTCGTGTTGTTGAGTTCCGGTGCGGCAACCGCAGTGGAGCGAGTGGATCCAGTCGCCGTAGTAGACAAGGTCTACGCGTCAGTCGATCCAGAGGTCGAATATGAAGAGTTGTCTGTCAGGGGAGCGGGCAGCATTCGATAGCCGCATGCTTGTGAAAACGGTCCAGTTTAGGACCACTGCTTTGGCTCCGGTCGACCGGGAAATTCTTCAACAAATGAGGCATGAGAATCCCGCGATCTCCGCATGTTGGCTTGGCCAAGCTACCGGAAGTTCTACGTCGTTGGCAGGAAATACCCTCTACACCTTCTGGGTGGTTGGTACCTGGTGTAACTCGGGCAGTACTGTTACCAGCGCGACCTACGACTATGCCGATGGGGAGACTAAGTCGATAGGCTGGCGTCATGCTGGCGTTCAATCTCACGGTAGCGGCATCGTTAGCAACACTGCTCGAATTTGGGCTAAGCAACGGTTTATTTGGGAGTCGGCGGCTGGGACGTGCAGACGGTCGACGAGTGCCTTCGCCTGAACGGTATGGCGAATGGTGGTAGCTCGGGCAATTTCACCTGCTCAATCTTCTGATCGAGCTATGCCGGTGCGAGGGCCACCGCAATTGCGATGGGTTCTCGCGCCGGCCCCTCGCCGACGTGTGGACGTGAGGGGGATCTTGTACGATCTGTCAACAGTGCAGGAGGAATGCCATGTCAACCCAGCAAGAGTCACTCAGTCCGGAGCAAACGAACTCCAAAATTGGTCTTGTGGCGGTCCTGTCCGTCCTTGGCCTGGCGACGTTGATCGTGAACTTCCTGCTGGCCGGTGCAGTAGGGGCTGCCGGTGCGGTTGCTTCAATCTGGGGACTGCGTACCGATCGGCGGCACCGAACCGCGTATCAGGTTCTGCTCGGCATCTCTCTGCTCACCGTGGCATTTTCGCTACTGATGAGCGCTTTCTTGCTCTCGGTGGACCGTCCGGAACCAAGCGTCACGGTCGTCCCGAAACCATGACCATGGCCTCAATCTCTCGACTGGATAGAGCCTGATCCGGGTAAGCCAGGTCGCCTAACCCGCGACGTCCACGCGCAGGTTGTCGGTCAGCCTCGGGCGCGGACGCCGCAGCCGGCCCACCAGACGCCGACGCCGACAGCGAACACCATCAGCCCGGTGAGCACTGCCGTGCCGGGCAGGGTGGCGGCCAGCAGCAGGCAGCCGGCGATCCCGACGACCGGTACGGCCTTCGGCAGCGCGCCCTCGTCGCGGCGCAGGGTCAACGCGGCGGCGTTGGCCACCGCGTAGTAGACCAGTACCCCGAACGACGAGAAGCCGATCGCCTCGCGCAGGTCGGCGACGCAGACCAGGGCGACCACCGCGACCCCGACCGCGATCTCCGCCCGGTGCGGCACCTGACGGCGCGGATGTACGGCGTCCAGCCCGGCCGGCAGATGCCGGCCCCGGGACATCGCGAACACGGTCCGGGACACCCCGAGGATCAATGCCAGCAGCGCCCCGAGCGCCGCCGTGGCCGCGCCGACGCGTACCACCGGGGTCAACCAGCCGGCACCGGCCTGCGACACGGCGGCGGCCAGCGGTGCCGGCGCGTCGGCCAGCCCGGCCGGGCCCAGGGCCCGCAGCGCCGCGACCGCAGCCAGCGCGTAGACCGCCAGGGTGATGCCCAGTGCGATCGGGATCGCCCGCGGGATGGTGCGCCGCGGGTCGCGGACCTCCTCGCCGAGGGTGGCGATCCGGGCGTAGCCGGCGAAGGCGAAGAAGAGCAGCCCGGCGCCCTGCAGCACCCCCCAGCCGTCGACGGGTACGCCGCCTGCCCCGCCGACGACCGGCCCGGTGCCGCCGATCAGCCCGGCCACGACCACCGCCGCCAGCACCACCAGCACGACACCGACGATGATCCGGGTGGCCAGCGCCGACCGGTGCACGCCGAACAGGTTCAGCGCGGTGAGCGCGACCACCGCCGCGACCGCGACCGGCCGGGCGTATCCCGGGGCCAGGTAGCTGCCGACGGTGAGCGCCATCGCCGCACACGAGGCGGTCTTGCCGACCACGAACCCCCAGCCGGCGAGGTGGCCCCAGAAGTCGCCGAGCCGGCGTCGGCCGTACACGTAGGTGCCGCCGGACTCCGGGTAGCGGGCGGCCAGCCGCGCCGACGACATCGCGTTGCAGTAGGCCACCACGGCGGCGACGCCGAGCGCGGCGAGCAGCCAGCCGCCGGCGGCGGCCGCCGCCGGGGCGAACGCGGCGAACACCCCGGCGCCGATCATCGCACCGAGACCGACGACCACCGCGTCGCCGGTGCCCAGCCGGCGGGCCAGACCGCCGGGCGACGGGTCGGTCGGGCTCACCGTACGGCAGGCGAACGCCGGTCGACCGGGTCGGCATCGCCTCCGGTGGCATCGGCCCGGTCACCGTCACCGGCCGGCCGCCGCCGGTTGTGTGCCTCGCGCCGGGCCAGCCAGCCGAAGCCGACCAGGGTCATCGCCGCGAAGATCCACCACTGGGCCACGTAGCCGCCGTTCTGCCAGCTGTTCTCGTGCCGGATCGGTACGGCGACGAAGACCGGGTCGGCCGGCGGGTCCTGCTCCTGCAGCAGCACGTAGCCGCCGTAGATCGGATAGGGCAACTCTGTGGCGAGCACCGGGGTGGCGATCCGCCGGGTCTGCAGCGTGCCGTCCTGGCGGGTCACCGAGCCGGACATCGGCTCCGGCTGGCGCAGCAGCCCGGTCACGGTCACCTCGCCGGTCGGTGCCGGCGGCACCGGCGGCGCGACGGCGAGCCCGCTGTCGTCCGGCGGGATCCACCCCCGGTCGACCAGCACCGCGGAACCGTCCGCCAGCACCAGCGGGGTGAGCACCTCGTAGCCGACCCGGCTGTTCACCGTACGGCTGCGGACCAGCACGTCGTTGCCGCTGTCGTAGCGTCCGACGGCGGTCACCCTGGTCCAGGTCGCCGACTCCGGTGGCGCGTCGCCGGCCTGGCCGGGTGCCGGGCCGGGGCGGCCGGCGGCCCGGGTCAGCTCGACCGGGGTCTGCTGCCCGGCGGTGTCGATCCGGTCGTTGACCGCACTGCGTTGGTGGTAGCGGTCGAGCTGCCAGTTTCCCAGCTGAACCATCACCGCCGCGGCGGCCAGGGCCACCACGAGGTAGCCCAGCCACCGGGGCGTCAGCAGGAACCGGTACACATGGCGGAGACTACCGGGTATCGTCTTGCGGCTGTTCCACCGATGCCGCCGGTGGCGGTCCGGCCGACCCCACCTGGCGTCCGTCGCCCGGAACCGCCCGCCACCCGTACGTACAGAGGAGTCGCAGATGCCGTCCCTGCCCCGCCTGGTGGTGAGCGCCCCCGCGTCCGGCCACGGCAAGTCGTCGGTGGCGATCGGCCTGCTGGCCGCGCTGCGGCACCGAGGGCTGAGCACTGCCGGGCTGAAGGTCGGGCCGGAACACACCGACGCCGCGTATCTGGGTGCCGCCGCCGGGCGGCCGGGCCGCAACCTGGACCCGATGCTGGTGGGCTCCGGGCGGATCGGTCCGCTGCTGGTGCACGGTGCGGCCGGAGCCGACATCGCCGTGGTCACCGGGACGATGGGGCTGTTCGACGGTCTCGGCAGCCGGCCGGACAGCCCGTCCACGGCGACCGTCGCCACCGCCGTGCGCGCCCCGGTGCTGCTGGCGGTGGACGCGGCGACGATGGGCCAGTCGGTGGGTGCGCTGGTGCACGGCTTCCGGGCGTACGACGAACTGCTCTGGCTTGGCGGGGTGATCCTCAACCGGGTCAGCTCGGCGCGGCACGAACAGGTGCTCCGTACCGCCTTGGACGAGATCGGCGTGCCGGTGCTCGGCGCGCTGCACCGGGGCGAACTGCCGGCGGGGGTCCCGCGCCCGGCCGGGGTGGTGCCGGTCGCGCATCACAACATCGACACGGTACGGCTGATCCGCCGGCTGGGTGAGGCGGTGGACGCGGCCGTCGACCTGGACCTGGTGCTGGCGATGGCCCGGTCAGCGCCGCCGCTGCCGGTGCCGGAGTGGACCGCCGGCGACGCGTTGGCCGCCGAGGCCGAGGCGGCCGGGGTGCCGCCGGCGCCGCCGCCGGCCCGGCGTCCGGTGATCGCGGTCGCCGGCACGGCTGAGCTGATCTACGGCTACGCGGAGACGGTCGAACTGCTCACCGCCGCCGGTGCCGCGGTGGTGCCGGTGGATCCGCTGCGGGACGAGTCGTTGCCGGAGGCGACGGCGGCGCTGGTGCTGCCCGGCGGGCTGCCGGAGACCTACCTGCCGGAGTTGTCGGCGAACCGTGCGTTGACCCTCGCGGTGGCCGACCTGGCCCGGTCCGGTCGGCCGGTGCTGGCCGAGGGGACCGGGCTGCTCTGGCTGGTCCGGGAGTGTGACGGGCGGCCGATGGGTGAGGTGTTCGACGCGGCGGCGTCGACCACCGACCGGATGATCGTCGGCTACCGGGAGGCGACGTCGCGGGCGGCCACCCCGGTCGCGCCGCTCGGTGGTCGACTGATCGGCTACAAGCAGCACCAGACGGTGGTTTCCCCGCGTGCCGGCCACACCCCCGCGTGGACGTGGGGCAACGGAGTGCCGGAGGGCTTCGTCTGGCGTCGGGTGCACGCCTCCCAGTTGACGCTGCACTGGGCGGGGGCACCGGAGATCGCCCGGCGACTGGTGGTCGCCGCCGCCGACGGCCGGCCGGGGGCGGGCGACGGCCGGGTCGGCCCGCCGCCCGGTGAGCCCGGCCCGCCGGTGCCGCCGCACCCGGCCGCACCGCACCCGGCCGCACCGCACCCGCCCGGGCCGCGGCCGCCGTCGGTCGGCGACGACGAGGACACCGAGCCGGTGCTGGTGGCCTCAGCCGACGATCTCGGCTGACGGCGGGGTGAACTGGCGTGGCGGCTTGCCCTTGAGGGCATTCTTCAACGTACCGGCGGCCGAGTCCACCGGCTTCTGCGACTGCCAGTCGCCGACCGCGTTGAACGGGTTGTCCGGGTCGGCGATGAAGCTGGCCACCGCGAGTTCCGGGGTGTATCCGGTGAACCAGGCGGACCGGGTGCTGTCGGTGGTACCGGTCTTGCCGGCAACCGGTCGCCCGACCGCCTTGGCGACCCCTTCGGCGGTGGCCCAGCCGCCACAGCCGCCAGCGGCCGGGCGGTCACCGACCGGGCAGCGGGCGGCGTCGGTGGCGGCTCGGGCCACGTCCGGCGAGAAGGCCGCCCGGCAGCGCGGGGCTGCCACCTCGACGTCGACCCCGGTCAACGCCCGGTAGGTGACCGGGGTGCCGTCCGGGTTCTCCACCGCCAACACCGGGGAGTCCTCGCAGTGGCTGCCGTCGGCGGCGATGGTGGCGTACGCGTTCGCCATTTCCAGCGGGGTCACGTCGGATACGCCGAGGGTGAAGGCACCCCACTTGCTGGCGTACTCGGGTGAGGCGTTGCGCCGGTCGACGTCGGTGCGCCAACGCAGCCCGAGCCGCTCGGCCATCTGCACCGCCTTCTCCGCGCCGACCTGCTGCAGCAGCCAGACGAAGTAGGTGTTGACCGACTTACCGAACCCGGACCACATGTAGTGGAAGCCGGCCATTGACCCGTCGGCGTTGCTCGGGCACCACCGTCCGCCGCAGCTGCTGCTGCCCTGGCCGCCGTCGTAGATGGAGTTGATCCGGTGCGGCGCGTTGAATCCGGAGCGCAACGGCATGCCGGCGTCCAGCGCGGCCAGCATGGTGAACATCTTGAAGGTCGAGCCGGCCTGGTACCCGGGCAGGTCGCCGCCGCCGAGCAGCGGTGTCACCGTGTTCGGGTAGTTGCCTTTGACCTTCTCCCGCAGGTTGGGGTTGGAGTGCTGGCCGTTGTCGGTCTGGTCGAGCGAGTAGACCCGGTTGACCGCCATCGCCTTGACCTGTCCGGTGCCGGGTTCGACCGCCACCAGGCCGTGCGCGAACGGACTGCCGATCGACTCCCGGGAAGTGACCTGTTCCTGGGCGACCTTCTGAATGCCGGGGTCGAGGCTGGTGACGATCCGGTACCCGCCGGTACGCAGGTTTGCCAGCCGCTCGGACGGGCTGTCGCCGAACGCCTTCTGACTCATCCACCAGGACTTGAGGTAGTCGCAGAAGAAGCCCCAGTCGTTGTGCTCCTGCGGCACCGACACGCACTCGTTCGGCGGGGTGCTCAGGTTGAGCCGGATCGGTTCGGCCTTGGCCTGCTCGGCCGCGACCGGGGAGAGGTAGCCCAGGTCGGCCATTCGGTCGATGACGTAGTTGCGCCGCTCGGTGGCTGCGGCCTGGTCCGATGTCGCCGGGTCGTACTCCGACGGTGCTTTGACCAGTCCGGCGATCAGCGCGGCCTCGCTGGCGGTCAGCGCCTTCGGGTGCTTGGAGAAGAAGATCTCTGCGGCGGCGTAGATGCCGTACGCCCGGTGACCAAAGTAGGCGGCGTTGAGGTACCGCTCCAGGATCTCCGGTTTGGACATCTGCTTCTCGAGCTCCATGGCGATCCGGATCTCCCGGATCTTGCGGCCGGGGGTCTGCGCCGTGGCCGCCTGCAGCTCCAGCGGGTTCTGGGCGGTCTGCTGCAGGGCGAGCCGGACGTACTGCATGGTCAGTGTGGAGCCGCCCTGGGACACCCCGCCGGCCTGCTGGTTGGCGACGAACGCCCGGGCGACGCCCTTCGGGTCGACGCCGGAGTGCTGGTAGAACCGGTTGTCCTCGGAGGCGACGATGGCCTGCTGGATGAACGGCGACATCTCGGTCAGCGGTACGTACCTGCGGTGCTCCTCGTAGAACATCGTCACCAGGGTCTTGCCGTCGGCGGCGTAGACGTACGACGTCTGGGCGGGCTGGGCGTCGCGCAGCTCGCTGGGAATCTGGTCGATCGCCCTGGTGCTGGCGATGACGCCGAGACCGGCGACGGCGGCCATCGGGTACGCGGCGGCGGCGACCACGACACCGGCGATCAGACCGGCCCGGAGCAGTTGGACGAGGCGGCCACTGCGAGCTGGGTGGCGGGTGCGTTTCCTCACGGCCCAAAGCTAAGCCGAACATCCATATAAAGTGACCAAAAGGATTAAAATCATAAGACGAATCGTGTCACAAGCGTCACCCTTCGTCGATTTCGTCTCGCCCGCCCGGCATGATCGCCACCATGCAGGAGTACGATCTCGGGCACCACGGCGACGTCGAGGCCACCCCCGGCCTGATCGACCTGGCGGTCAACGTCCGGGTCGGCGAACCGCCGCGCTGGCTGACCGAACCGGTCTCTGCCAGCCTGCGCGATCTCGCCCGCTACCCCGACCAGCGGGCCGCTGTCACGGCCGTCGCCGACCGGCATTGCCGGCCCGCCAGCGAGGTGCTGCTCACCGCCGGTGCCGCCCAGGGCTTCGTCCTGATCGCCCAGGCGCTGCGTGACGCCCGCCACCCGGTGGTGGTGCACCCGCAGTTCACCGAGCCGGAAGCCGCCCTGCGTAACGCCGGGCACCGGGTCGACCGGGTGTTGTTGTCCGCCGACACCGGGTTCACCCTTGACCCCGGCCTCGTTCCGGCCGACGCGGACCTGGTGCTCATCGGCAACCCGACCAACCCGACGTCGGTGCTGCACCCCGCCGAGACGGTCGCCGCGCTCACCCGACCGGGCCGGGTCGTCGTCGTCGACGAGGCGTTCGCCGACACCACCTGCGCCGCCGGCGTACCGGGCGAACCGCAGTCGCTGGCCGACCGGCGGGACCTGCCCGGACTCGTCGTGGTGCGCAGCCTGACCAAGACCTGGGGACTGGCCGGGTTGCGGATCGGCTACCTGCTCGGCCCGGAGCCGCTGCTGCGCCGGCTCGCCACCGCAGCGCCGCTGTGGCCGGTCGCCACTCCGGCGCTGGTCGCCGCCGAGGTGTGCGCCAGCCGCCGGGCGGTAGGCGCCGAACGCCGGTTCGCCGCCGCGCTCGCCACCGAGCGTGCCCACCTGGTCCGACGGCTCGCCGAACTGCCCGGGGTCACCGTGGCCGGCACCCCGGCCAGCGCGTTCGTCCTGATCCACGTCGCCGGTGCGCAGCGGGTGCGGCACCGGCTGCGTGCGCAGGGCTACGCGGTACGCCGCGGCGACACGTTCCCCGGGCTGGGTGTCGACTGGCTGCGGATCGCGGTACGGGACACTGCCACCACCGACGCCTTCGTCTCCGTGTTGTCGACCACCCTGGAGGACTGATGCCCGATGGTCGTGGAGTACCGATGCCCGACGGTCCTGGCGGACTTGTGCCCGATCACCCGACCGGCTCGCTGATCGAGGCGACCCTGGCGCGGATCCAGCCCCCCGACGGCGACGCGATGACTCAGGCCCGGGCACTGCACGCCCGGCTGACCAAGCCGGCCGGCTCGCTCGGCGCGCTGGAGGAGCTGTCGGTGCGGCTCGCCGGCCTCGCCGCGGCCTGCCCGCCACCGCTGCCCGAGCCCGGCGCGGTGGCCGTCTTCGCCGCCGACCACGGGGTGCACCGGCAGCGGGTCACCCCCTGGCCGCAGGAGGTCACCGCGCAGATGGTGGCCAACTTTCTGGCCGGCGGCGCGGTGGTGAACGCCTTCGCCCGGCAGATGGGGGCCAGCGTCACCGTGGTCGACGTGGGCGTGGCCGCGCCGCTGGAGCCCGCCGACGGGCTGGTGTCGGCCCGGGTACGCCCCGGCACCGCCGACCTGTCCAGCGGGCCGGCGATGACCGTCGACGAGGCCCGTACCGCCGTCGAGGTGGGTATCCGGGTCGCCGGCGACCTGCACGACGGTGGCGCCGCCAGCCTGCTCACCGGGGACATGGGGATCGCCAACACCACCGCGGCGGCGGCCCTGATCGCCGGCTTCACCGGTGCGGCGGCGGCTGACGTCACCGGCCGGGGCACCGGGGTCGACGAGCCGACGTACCAGCGGAAAATGTCCGTGGTGGAGGCGGCGCTGCGCCGGCACCGGCCGGACCCGGCCGACCCGGTCGGCGTGCTGGCCGCGCTCGGCGGGCTGGAACACGCAGCGCTCTGCGGCTTCCTGCTCGGCGCCGCCGCCCGGCGGATCCCGGTGATCCTGGACGGGGTCAGCGCGGTGGCCGCCGCGCTGGCCGCGGCGGCCCTGGCCCCGCACGCCACCGCCGCGATGGTGGCCGGGCACCGTTCGGTGGAGCCGGGGGCTACCGTTGGGCTGCGCCAGCTCGGCCTGCACCCCCTGGTCGACCTGGAGCTGCGCCTCGGAGAGGGCACCGGCGCCCTGCTCGCCTGGCCGATGATGGCCAGCGCGGTCCGGGTCCTGCACGAGGTGGCCACCTTCGACGCGGCGGGAGTTTCCGAGAAGTGAATCTCTACCCACTGGGGCTGCGGCTTCACGGCCGACGGGTGCTGGTGGTCGGCGGCGGCGCGGTCGCCACCCGGCGGGTGCCGGCGTTGCTGGACGCCGGAGCCGACGTGCTCGTCGTGTCACCCGAGCTGACCCCGGCTTTGCACGGCCTGGTCACCGCCGGGCGGCTGGGCTGGCGGCAGCGGCGGTTCCAGCCCGGTGACCTCGACGGGGTCTGGCTGGTCCAGGTCGCCGTCGACGACCCGGCGGCGGCGGCCGAAGTCAGCGCCGCCGCCGAGCCCCGGCGGGTGTTCTGCGTACGGGCCGACGACCGGACCGAGGCGACCGCCTGGACCCCGGCGGTGACCCGGCACGGCCCGGTGACCGTGGCGGTGCTCGGCGGCGGGGACCCGCAGCGGGCGGTCCGGGTCCGGGACGCGATCAACCAGCGGCTGTCCGACGGCACCATCCCGGTCGCCGACACCGCCGGGACGGCGTCGGCCACCGCCGGCCCCGCACCGACCGGCCGGGTGGTTCTGGTCGGTGCCGGCCCCGGCGACCCGGAACTGATCACCGTGAAGGGCCGCCGCGCGCTCGCCGAAGCCGACGTGGTGGTCGCCGACCGGCTGGTGCCCGGGCTGCTGCTGGACGAGCTGCCCGCCCGGGTCGAGCTGGTCGACGCCGCGAAGATCCCGTACGGCCCGGCTGCCGCCCAGGAGGAGATCAACCGGATCCTGGTGGACCGGGCCCGGGCCGGATCCGTCGTGGTCCGCCTCAAGGGCGGTGACCCGTACGTCTTCGGCCGGGGCGGTGAGGAGCTGCTGGCCTGCGTCGAGGCGGGCGTGCCGGTGTCGGTGGTGCCCGGCGTGAGCAGTTCGGTCGCGGCACCCGCCGCCGCCGGTATCCCGGTCACCCACCGGGGGGTGGCCCACGAGTTCTCCGTGGTCTCCGGCCACCTGCCGCCGGGGCACCGGCTGTCGCTCGTCGACTGGCCGGCGCTCGCCCGGCTGCGCGGCACCCTGGTGGTGCTGATGGGGCTGAAGAACCTGCCGGCGATCGCCGAGACGCTGCTCGCCAACGGCCGTGGCGCGGACACCCCGGCGGCGGTGGTGCAGGAGGCGACCACCGGCGCCCAGCGGGCGCTGACGTCGACCCTGGGTGCCGTGGCCGGCGAGGCCGCCGCCGCCGGGCTGCGGCCGCCGGCCGTGGTTGTCTTCGGCGACGTGGTCGGCACGCTGGACGTGCCGACCGATCGAGCCGACCGGACCGAGGACTGAGCGGTCTGGCGCGCCGGGGGAGCGGCGCGCCGGACCGACCCGGTTCAGAGCTTGAGCATGTCGTCCAGCAGCAGGGCGCACCGGATCAGCCCCAGATGGCTGTACGCCTGGGGATGGTTGCCCAGCCCGCGTTCGGCGAGCGGATCGTACTGCTCGGGCAGCAGGCCGGTCGGGCCGGCGGTGTCGATCATCTGCTCGAACAGCTCCTCGGCGTCACCGCGCCGCCCGGTGCGCAGGTACGCCTCGATCAGCCAGGCGGTGCAGATGTGGAATCCGCCCTCCCGGCCGGGCAACCCGTCGTCCCACCGGTAGCGGTAGACCACCGGGCCGCTGCGCAGGTCCGCCTCCACCTTGAGCACGGTGGCGAGGAACCGCGGGTCGTCGTCGGGCAGCAGCCCGGACAGCCCGATCCACAACGAGGAGGCGTCCATCTCCTCGTCGCCGTAGGCGACCGTGTATGCGCCAGCCTTGGCGTGCCAGCCGTGTTCCAGCACGTTGCGGCCGATCCGGTCGCGCAGCTCGACCCAGTCCGGCCGTTCGCCGCCGCCGTGCCGGCCCGCCATCCGCAGCGCCCGGTCCACCGTCATCCAGCACATGACCTTGGAGAAGACATGGTGCCGGGGAGCGAGCCGGGCCTCCCACAGGCCGTGGTCCGGCTCGTGCCAGCGGCGTTCGACCGCCTGCACCATCGCCTCCAGCACCCGCCACTCGTCGTCGTGCACGGCACCGCGGGCGTCGGCGACCACCGCGAGCAGGTCGGCGATCGGCCCGAACACGTCGAGCTGCAGCTGGTGGTTGGCCAGGTTGCCGACCCGCACCGGGCGGGAGCCGGCGTAGCCGGGGAGGGTGTCGATGACCGCCTCAGCGCCCAGTTCCAGACCCTCCACCGTGTAGAGCGGGTGCAACCGCTCCGGGTGGCCGCCGGTGCGCTCGACGCAGCCGTCCACCCAGCGCAGGAACGCCTCGGCCTCGGCCAGCGAGCCGAGGTCGACCAACGCCCGGGCGCTCATCGCCGCGTCCCGCAGCCAGCAGTACCGGTAGTCCCAGTTGCGTACCCCGCCGAGCTCTTCGGGCAGCGAGGTGGTCGCGGCGGCGAGGATCGAGCCGGTCGCCTCGTGGCACAGTCCCCGCAGGGTGAGCGCGCTGCGGGCGACCAGCTCCCGGCCGGTGTTCGGCAGCTGCAGCTGCCGGACCCACTCCCGCCACGGCTGTTCCGCGGTGGACTGGCGCTGCTGCACGGTGACGGTGTGGTGTTCCAGGCTGTGCGAGCCGAACCGCAGCTCCATGGTGAGCATGCCGTCGAGCGCGGCCAGGTCGACCAGGGCGCGGCCGGTTTCCCGACCGCCGTCGTCGATGACCTTCCACACCACCCCGGGGGAGTAGAGCGCCACCGGCTCGTTGGAGCCGAGCACCAGCAGCCCGTCACCGAGCGGCTGCAACTGCACGGCCACCTGGCCGAACTCTGGGCGCGGTGCGAACTCCAGCTGTGCCTGCCCGGTGCCGGTGAGCACCCGGACCAGGGTGGAGTCGGCGCCCGGTAGCACCGTGTCGCCGGCGGAGGACTCGGCCGGCGGGCGGTCCAGCCAGTCGGTGACGGTCAGCCCCGACCAGCGGGTCTCCACGGTCATCGTGCCGGGCCGGTAGCGCTGCCCCAGCGGGAACCCGCCGCGGGCCGGTGCGACGGCGAAGTGCCCGGCCGGTGCGCCGCCGAGCAGATCGGCGAAGATCGCCGACGAGTCCGGCTTGGGATGGCACAGCCAGGTCACCTTGGCGTCCGGGGTGAGCAGTGCGATGGTCCGACCGTTGGCCAGCATCGAGTGGCGCTCGATCGGCACCGCGTGCTCGCCGTAGAGCCAGTTGCGCCGGGTCTCCAACAGCACGCCGAGCACCCGCGCGGCGTCGATCGGTTCGGCGACCCGGAACGCTGCCCGGGTGTCGCCGTCGCCGATCTTGATGCCGACGTCCGGGCCGTGCAGGTTGGCGAAGGCGCTCTCGTCGGTGATCGAGTCGCCGATGAACAGCACGCCGCTGGCCGACGTCTGGGTGCGGATCTGGTCCAGGGCGGTGCCCTTGTCGGTGGCGACCACTGACAGTTCGACGACTTCCTTGCCCTGGGTGACGGTGACGTCGGGCCAGGCGGCCGGTCCAGTGTTGACCGCCGCGACGACCGCTTCGGCGACTGCCGGATCGGCGCCCCGGGTGTGCACCGCGACGCTGGCCGGTTTGACCTCCAGCCGTACCCCGGGCTGGTCCTTGATCAGCTGCCGTAGCTTCCGCTTGAGCTGGGAGTGCACCTGCAGTTGCTCAGGGGCCAGCCGTTCGACGAAGCCGATGTCGAACTCGGACCCGTGGCTGCCGACCAGATGGACCTCGCTGGGCAGCCGGGAGAGCGCGGCGAGATCGCGCAGCGCCCGGCTGGAGACCACCGCGACGGTGGTCTGTGGAAGCGCGGCCAGCGCCCGCACCGCCGCGACCGACTCCGGTAGCGGTACGGCCCTGGTCGGGTCCTCGACGATCGGTGCGAGGGTGCCGTCGTAGTCGCAGGCCACCAGCAGTATCGGCATCCGGGCGATCCGCCCGATCGCCGCGCGCAGCTCGGGATCGATCTGATCCGCGGCCGCGCGTACGTCCCCGTCAAGGACGGACGTTCTCATTCATTCCTCCGTCTCGGGCACACCGAGTTCTGTGAGGAAGGAGCGGGCCCAGTGGCCGACGTCATGGGTCCGCAGATGGCGCTGCATGATCCGCATCCGCCGCCGGGCCTCGGAACTGTCGACGTGCACCGCCCGCAACAGGGCATCCTTGACGCCGTCCGGGTCGTGCGGGTTGCACAGGAACGCTTGACGCAGCTCCGTTGCCGCGCCGGCGAACTCACTGAGCACGAGGGCACCGCCGGTGTCGGCGCGGGCCGCGACGTACTCCTTGGCCACCAGGTTCATTCCGTCTCGCAGTGGTGTCACCATCATCACATCGGCCGCGCGGTAGAGCGCGGCGAGTTCACTGCGACTGTACGACTGGTGCAGGTAGTGCACGGCGGGCACACCAACCCGGCCGAATTCACCATTAATCCGGCCAACTTCGCGCTCAACCTTGACCCGAAGTGCCTGGTAGTGCTCGACCCGCTCGCGACTGGGGGTGGCAACCTGCACCATAACCGCATCCGGAACTGTCAGCTTTCCGTCAGCAAGAAGTTCCCGGAACGCTTTCAGCCTGAGTTCGATCCCCTTGGTGTAGTCGAGCCGGTCCACCCCGAGGATCACCGTCTTCGGATCCCCCAGCTCGGCGCGGATTTGCTTGGCCCGCGCCTCCACCGACGCGTCGTGGGCCATCCGCTCCATCTCCGGAACGTCGATCGAGATCGGGAAGGCACCCGCCTTGACCTTACGGCCGTCGACCTGGATCATCTGGCCCTCGTACCGCAGCCCGAGCAGGTGGCGGGCCAGCCGGACGAAGTTCTGCGCGGCCAGCCGCTGCTGGAAGCCGACCAGGTCGGCACCGAGCAACCCGCGCAGGATCTCGGCGCGCTGCGGCATCTGCATGAACAGCTCGATCGGCGGGAACGGGATGTGCAGGAAGAAGCCGATCCGCAGGTCCGGGCGGATCTCCCGGAGCATGGCCGGCACCAGCTGCAGCTGGTAGTCCTGCACCCACACCGTCGCGCCCTCGTCGGCGACCTCCGCTGCCGCCTCGGCGAACCGGGCGTTGACCACCCGGTAGGCCTCCCGCCAGCGGCGCTTGAACGCCGGCGTCTCGACCGCGTCGTGGTACAGCGGCCAGATGGTGGCGTTGGACTGACCTTCGTAGTAGCGTTCCAGCTCTTCGGCGCTCAGCGGGACGGGGTGCAACCGGATGCCTTCGAGGTCGAAGGGCTCCGGTGCCGCACCGGCGCCACCGGCCCAGCCGACCCAGGTGCCCTGGTGCGCGGCGAGCACCGGGTGCAGGGCGGTCACCAGACCGCCGGGGCTGCGCCGCCACTGGCGACCTTCCGGCGTGGTCACCTCGTCCACCGGCAGGCGGTTGGCGACCACTACGAACGAGCTCCGAACCGTCACGTTCCGTACACCTCCGGTGATTACGGGACCGCCATGAGCGTACTGTGCGGGCCAGGCGGGCGGACTCCCGTCCCCCTCTTGGTGCCCAGCTGATCAGGACATCGAAACCCGGCCGGGCGCGATGAGGCAGGTAACACCGGCGCGAAGATCCCGGCCGTCCGGTGGGGTGAGGTGCGGCTGGGGCGTCGGACCTGTCAGGATTGACAACGGCGTACGCACCGATCGGACCGTCGTACCGAGCACGACCGCGTACCGCGTACCACCCGCAGCCGCTCCGGTCGGTGCCGGCGGCCGGTGCGCGGAGGTCGTGACCTGCCCGTACCGACGGGTCCCACGAGAGTTCTGGAGGTAGGCCGCACCGTGGCCCAGTTCATCTACGTCCTGGAGAAGGCGCGCAAGGCGCACGGCGACAAGGTCGTGCTGGACAACGTGACGCTCAACTTCCTGCCGGGCGCCAAGATCGGTGTGGTCGGCCCGAACGGCGCCGGTAAGTCCAGCCTGCTCAAGATCATGGCGGGCTTGGACCGGCCGAGCAACGGCGACGCCCGGCTGATGCCCGGCTACACCGTCGGCATGCTCGCCCAGGAACCACCGCTCAACGACGCGAAGACGGTGCTCGGCAACATCGAGGAGGCGGTCGCCGAGACCAAGGCGAAGCTGGAGCGGTTCAACAAGATCGCCGAGCAGATGGCCACCGACTACTCCGACGAGCTGATGACCAAGATGGGTCAGCTGCAGGAGGAGCTGGACCACGCCGACGCCTGGGACATCGACTCCAAACTCGAACTCGCGATGGACGCGCTGCGCTGTCCGCCGCCGGACGCCGAGGTGACCCAGCTCTCCGGCGGTGAACGCCGCCGCGTTGCGCTGTGCAAACTGTTGCTGGAGGCGCCGGACCTGCTGCTGCTCGACGAGCCCACCAACCACCTGGACGCGGAGAGCGTGCACTGGCTGGAGCAGCACCTGGCCAAGTACGCCGGCACCGTGATGGCGATCACCCACGACCGCTACTTCCTGGACAACGTCGCCAACTGGATCCTCGAGCTGGACCGTGGCCGGACCTATCCGTACGAGGGTAACTACTCCACGTACCTGGAAAAGAAGGCCGCCCGGCTGGCGGTCGAGGGTCGTCGCGACGCCAAGCTGAAGAAGCGCCTCGGCGAGGAACTGGAATGGGTCCGGTCCAACGCCAAGGCGCGCCAGACCAAGTCCCGGGCCCGGCTGGACCGCTACGAGGAGATGGCCAGCGAAGCGGAGAAGACCCGCAAGCTGGACTTCGAGGAGATCCAGATCCCGCCGGGGCCGCGGCTGGGCAACACCGTCATCGAGGCGGTGAACCTGAAAAAGGGCTTCGGCGACCGGGTCCTGATCGACGACCTGAGCTTCTCGCTGCCGCGCAACGGCATCGTCGGCATCATCGGTCCGAACGGCGTCGGTAAGACCACCCTGTTCAAGACGATCGTCGGGCTGGAGCAGCCGGACAGCGGCCAGGTCCGGGTCGGCGAGACGGTGCAGCTGTCGTACGTCGACCAGAACCGCTCCGGCCTGGACAGCAGCAAGACGGTCTGGGAGGTGGTCTCCGACGGGCTGGACCACCTGATGGTTGGCAAGGTCGAGATGCCGTCCCGGGCGTACGTGGCCGCGTTCGGCTTCAAGGGCCCCGACCAGCAGAAGCCGACCAAGGTGCTGTCCGGTGGTGAACGTAACCGGCTCAACCTGGCGCTAACCCTGAAGATCGGCGGCAACGTCATCCTGCTCGACGAGCCGACCAACGACCTCGACGTGGAGACGCTGTCCAGCCTGGAGAACGCGTTGCTGGAGTTCCCCGGCTGCGCCGTGGTCATCTCCCACGACCGGATGTTCCTGGACCGGGTCGCCACGCACATCCTGGCCTGGGAGGGCGACGACACCAACCCGGCGAAGTGGTTCTGGTTCGAGGGCAACTTCGAGGCGTACGAGAAGAACAAGATCGACCGGCTCGGCGCGGAAGCGGCCCGGCCGCACCGGGTGACCTACCGCAAGCTGACCCGTGACTGATGCGGCACTGGCCGGGGGCTCGTCGACGACCGGCGAGGTCCCGGCCGCCGGCGGTGGTCAGCGCTACACGTTCCACGCCGCGCTGCGCTGGTCCGACCTCGACGCGTACGGGCACGTCAACAACGCCCGATTCCTGACGCTGTACGAGGAGGCCCGGGTCGCGTTGATGTTCTCCGGCGGGCGGGCCTGGGGCGTCGGTTCGTTCGCCGACGGGGTGCTGATCCACCGGCACGAGGTCGACTACCTGCGCCCGGTCGACTACCGGATGGGCCGGTCGACTGCCGACCAGGCACCGGCCGTCCGGATCGAACTCTGGATCGAACAGGTCCGGCCGTCGCGGTTCACGGTCGCCTACGAGATGTTCGTCGGCGACCTGCTGGTCAGCCGGGCCCGTTCGGTGCTGGTGCCGTTCGACCTGGATCAGGGGCGGCCGCGCCGGCTGACCGAGGCGGAGCGGGCCTTCCTGCTGCCGTACGTCCGACCGGCCGCCGCCGAGGCATGATGGCCGGCCGTACACCCCGGGCTGACCCGGCGTCGGGGGGTCACCGGCTGACCGGGCTGACCGACGCCGGCGCGTTCCTGGCCCGGCTGGTCCGGCTGGACCCCGACGCACCGGTGCGGCTGCGGTCGGCCGGCCGGGACCGCACCGAGCTCTGGGCCCGCCTGCCGTGGGCGGTCCTGGTGCAGCGGACCGTGGCGGGGCCCGGCCCGGGGGACGCCACGGTGTCCGCGGCAGAGCTGCTGGCCCGGCTGACGGCGGTCTCCACCGCGTTGCCGCCGCGCCGGGACAGCGTGTGGCGGTGGCCGTTGCCGCCCGGGCCGGCGCGGGCCGTCGAGGTGGTGCCGGCGGCCGATCTGCGCCGGGTCGCGGTGGCGGCGGCCGGCACCCTGCGGGCAGCCGAGACGCAGGGCGTCGGTGGCCGGGCGGTGGGCCAGCGGGCGGTACGGGACGCCCTGCTCGACCACGTGGCCGTAGTGGTGACCGACGACGGTCCGACCGGCGGGCGGATCGAGATCCGCCAAGGGCTGGTGCAGGCGGTGGCCCGGATGGGCTTCCTCGGCACGACCGAGGGGCCGGTCGGTCGGCCGGAGCCGGTCGACTGTCGGGACCGGACTGACCTGCCGGGCCGCCCTGCGGATCCACCTCAATCGGTGGTACGGGTCAGGACAGTAGGTAATTGGGTAGCGCTTGACGCGCCGTTCGGGGTTGCCTGGACGAAAAAAGTTAACGATCTTGCGCTCACGCCTACGATCACTCAGCCGAAAGTATGATGCTCCCTCATCCCTCTGGTTCAGGGGGTCCGTTGGGGGGGTGCTTAGGAACGGCTATCCGGGTACCGTCGGGCCTCGGATCCGACGCAACGTAGGCACCCGGATCCGCTGGGGAGTGAGGTGCGGATAATGCCATGGTGGTCGTGGCGCTCCGGTCACGTAGATGGCGGCGAGCCGGATGCCCGAAGCAGGACCGGAGTGGACAGCGGTGTCCGGCTTGGCCCGCCTGCGCCACGAACGCCGGAGCAGACGCCCCGGTCGTCGACCGAACTCGGGCCGACCAGGCCTGTGGGGCCGTCCTGCCCGATGCCGTCGGCGGCTGCGGGCAAGGAGCTCTCGCCGCAGGTGGTGCCGGTGACCCTCCGTCGCATCGGCACCGCACTGGACATGTTGGACATTCGGTATCTCGCGGACGGTGACGGCAGCCTGCTGGCGATGTGGGAGCGGCACGCTGTCCTGTTCACCCTCGAAGGGCCGGAGGACGAGATCCTGGTGGTCCGCGCCCGACCGCACTCCACCGTGCCGCCCGACTGGGCCGACCGTGCCTACCGGGTGGTCAACGAGTGGAACCACACCAGACGGTTCTGCAAGGCGTACGTCGGCGACCCTACCGACCGGGGCCAGTTGCCCATCTACGCCGAGCTGCAGGTCCCGCTCGCCGCCGGAGCCAACGACGCGCTGCTGGTCGAGCTGCTGGACTGCGGAGCGGCCGTGGCGACCGGTTTCGTCGACTGGCTGCACGACGAGGGCGCCCTGCTCTGACGGCCGGTCAGCCGCTGGCCAGGTCGCGCCGGGGCGGATCGGACGGGTCCATCTCGTTCACCATGAAGTAGGCGGCACGCTCCAGGTAGTCCCAGAGCATCCCGGCGAGCTCCGGATGCAGATCCAGCCGGTCGACCGCCCGGCGCATGTGGGTCAACCAGGCGTCCCGCTCCGCCGGACCGATCCGGAACGGTGCGTGCCGCATCCGCAGCCGGGGGTGCCCACGCTGCTCGGAGTACGTGCCGGGGCCGCCCCAGTACTGCATCAGGAACAGTGTCAGTCGCTCCGCAGCCGGCCCCAGATCCTGCTCCGGGTACATCGGGCGGAGCAGCGGATCGGTGGCGACGCCGGCATAGAACTCGTCAACGAGCCGGCGGAAGGCGGGTTCGCCGCCGATGGCGGCGAAGAAGGTCGGGGCGGGACCGCCGGCTGCGGGCGCCGCGCCGGCCGAGTCGTTGGCAGGATCTGACGCTGTCACCACTCCATCCTGCCAGCCGGTCCGCGCCCGGCGGTCCCCGGTGCGGCATGGTGCGGGCATGGTGGGCGCCAGCGCGGGCTCAGGCGCTGCCGACCTCGTCGGCCTGCTGCGTGTCACGGGCCTGCGGTACGGGGTTGCCGTTGCTGGCCGCCGCGCCAGTGGAAGAGCCGGCGGAAGTGCCCGGTGTCTCCGTTGTGGCGGCGGTCCCTGTGCCGGCTGTGCTGGAACCACCGCCGGTCGCGACACCGGGAGCGGCTGCGACGGCGGCGATCGCCGCGTCGAAGCGCTCCTCGGCCGGCCACCGCAGCAGCGCCAGGGAGATCACCACCGCACCGGTCATGCTCCACACCCCGACCACCGTCGGGATGTCGAACCGGTCGGCGAGCAGGCCGGTGGCCAGCACCGCGGCTCCCTGGCCGACCTGGATGCCGGTTGCGATCACGCCGAACGCGCGGGCCCGGTAACCGTGCGGCAACGCCTGGACGAACAGCCCGTTGGTCACCGGCAGCAGACCGGCCACCGCGAAGCCGCAGACCCCGGCGAGCACCGCCACCACCGGCGGAGACGGGTCGAGCAGAGTGGGGACCAGCGCCAGCGGGGCGATCACCGCGAATGGCCGGATCAGTCTGCGTCGGCGGCCCGGACGGACCAGCCGGCCGATCAGCAGCCCGCCGACGATGTAGCCGGTCGGACTCGCCGCCATGATCATCGCCTGGGCGAGACCCCGCTCGGAGTCGGTCACTCCCGGCTCGGCCGCCCAAGCGGCGGCCAACCCCTCTGGCACGATGGCGAACAGCGGGACCGTCCAGACCAGGATCGCGATGGCCCGCAGCACGTCGGTACGCCACACCAGTTGGAAGCCCTCGGCGGTCTCGCGGAGCAGGTGTTGGCGGCGGTCCGGGGTGGTGGCCGCCGGCCGGGCCCGGACCCCGAGCCGGATCACCAGGGCCGAGACGGCGAAGGTGGTCGCGTTCAACAGCAACGCCGCCCGTGGGTTGACGGAGGCGATTGCCGCGCCGGCGATGTAGCCGCCGACCTGGGCGAGCTGGCCGGTGCTGGCGATCAGCGACAGCCCCACGATCAGCCGGTCACCGGTCAGCACGGTGGGCATCAGCGCGGACCGGGCGGCCTGGTTCGGCGGATTCGCCAGGGTGGTGCAGAACAGCAGACTGATCATCGCCCAGACCGGCAGACCGGGGGTGGCGACCACGGCGATCAGGGCCATCCGGATCAGATCGGTGGTGATCATTACCCGGTGGTACGGGTGCCGCTCGGCGACCGTGGTGAGCAGCGGGCCGCCGATCAACCAGGGCAGGAAGCTGACCGCGAAGGCGGCGGCCGACAGGGCCACCGACTCCGTCTCCCGGTAGACCAGGACGGTGACCGCTGCCTTCGCGATGTAGTCGCCGATCCAGGACAGCGCCACCGAGACGAAAAGAAAGCGGAACTCACCCGCCGCGAACACCTCACGGAAGGTCGCCGGACTCCCGGCGGTTTGTGCCTCGTCGGACACGGACGGCGCCTCCATCGTTCTCGGCGGCACCCGCTCGTGGCGGGTGCTACCGGGGAACGTCCCGGACGTACGGCTGAGCGAAGTGGTGGTGACACTCCGATGACACTCGTCCCGGATCATGCCCGATCGGGTGACATCTGGCTAGTGTGAACGGCTGGTTTGTCGTCACTCCGACTAAACATTCGGATGACAACCAGACCGCCATACGGTGCATAGTCCCTGCTAGTCGGCCGAGGTGTACACGTCGTCCCGGTACTCGGACACGCCGTCCCGGTGATCGGTCAAGTCGTTCCGCCCTGGCCGGGCTCCTCCTGCCCACCTCCCGACCCGCGGGTGACGAACATCCGCCCGGCTACGATCTGTGCCGAGATCCCGGAGGTGTGCAGTGCTGCGGCCAGTTGACGGCGCAACTCGCGGCCCACCACGAACTGCCCCTCGGAGGTGGTCTTGGCGACGGTACGGATCACCGCGCCGTCGACCGTGACCTGCTCGACGCCGAGCACGTCCGGCGGCTCCACGAAGTGACCGGCCATCTCCTCGTCGGCGGCCACCCCCAGGGCAGCGGTACGCAGCACCGCAGTGGCCTGCTCGGTGTCGGCGAAGCCGACCGGCATGTCGACCACCACCATGGCCCAGCCCTGGCTCTTGTTGCCGACCCGGATGATTTCCCCGTTGCGGATGTACCAGAGCACGCCCCGGGCGTCCCGGACCGTGGTGATCCGCAGACCCACCGCCTCGACCACGCCGGTGGCCTCGCCCAGGTCGACGAGGTCGCCGACGCCGTACTGATCCTCCAGCAGCATGAACAGCCCGGCGAGCAAGTCCTTAACCAGGGTCTGCGCCCCGAAACCCAGCGCGATGCCGGCGATGCCGGCGCTGGCCAGCAGCGGTGCCAGGTTGAAGCTCAGTTCGCCAAGCACCAGCAGTACGGCGATCCCGAATACGGTCGCGCTCACCGTGCTGCGCAGCACCGAGCCGATCGCCTCGGCGCGTTGCCGCCGCCGTTCCGGCATCACCACCGTCCCAGCCGGCGGTGTCCGTTCCCGCAACGGCCGCAGGATGGTCGGCCCGGCGACCGTCGAGGTGCTGGTCACCAACCGGCGGATGGCCCGATGCAGCAGGTACCGCAGCACCACCGCCACCACGACGATCAGCACGATCCGCAGGGGTTTGACCAGTAGCCAGAAGCTTCCCTCCGCCAGCCACGGCAGCCCGGTCCAATCGAGCACCTGGCTGCAGACCGGGTCGTCGTCGGGGCACACCGGGCTCACCGAGGGCTGCGGCTCCGGTTGAGCCCACTGGTACGGCGGGTCGGTCGCCGCTGCCCCGGTCGCCGGGTCGGGAGGCTCGGGGTCAGCGCGGGCGGGCAATCGTGCGGTCACCGTCAATTCGTACCGTACCGCCCTGCCCGGTCGGCGGCCGACCTACACCGTCGGCCTGACCAGGCGAAACAGGTCAGCGACCAGCCCTCGGCCGAACGCCCGAGGGGTCAGGCCCGAATAGTACGTGCATTTGGGTCATCTATCGGGGACTATTGGCGCACGGGCGCTGGCGATTCGCCAGCGCCGGTCGCGGTCCGACCGTCGGTCCGCGTCGAGTCGTAGTCGGCACTAGGAGCGGGCGGGAACACGACCGAGAGGGTGAGCGGGATGCCTGACATACGACCCGCGGTGGGCTCCGGTTCGTTGGTGCTCAACGCGACGTATGAGCCGCTGTGTGTCGTATCCGTACGCCGGGCCGCGATCCTGGTCCTGTCCGCCAAGGCGGTCTGCGTCGCCGACGGCGAGGGCATGCTGCACAGTGCCCGGCACTGTCTGCCGGTGCCGTCGGTGGTGCGGCTCACCCGCTACGTGCGGGTGCCCTACCGGACGCACGTCGGCCTTTCCCGCCGGGCGATCTTCGCCCGCGACGGCTGGCGGTGCGCGTACTGTCGGGGCCCGGCGGAGACCATCGACCACGTCTTTCCCCGCAGCCGTGGTGGCCGGCACATCTGGGAGAACGTCGTCGCCGCGTGCGCCCGCTGCAACCACAGCAAGGGCGACCGGACCCCGGCCGAGCTGGGCTGGCGGCTGCCATCCCCGCCGGCCGCCCCGAGGGGCACCGCCTGGCGGGTGCTCGGGCACCGTGCGCCGGATCCGCGCTGGGCCGACTGGCTCGACCTGTCCGAGTCCGAAGCCGCCGCCTGAGCCGGCTGGGCGCTGTCTTGAGCAGGCCGGTCCGCCGCCCGAGCCGGCTGCGGAGGTCAGCCGTGCTGGGCGCCGATCAGTGACGCGAAGACGACGACGTTGTCCGCGTACCCGGTGGAACCCCCGACCCACTGGCCACCGCAGGTGATCAGCCGCAGCCCGGGGTGACTGAAGTCGTCGTACACCCGATCCACCGGCAGGGACGACTTGTCGAACTGCTCTACCGAGGTGACCTCGAACAGCGCCACCGACCGGTCCATCCGGCGGACCTGGATCTGCGCGCCCGAGTGCAGCGTGGCGGCCCGGTGGAACACCGACGGACCGGTACTGGTGTCGACGTGGCCGACGATGACCGCCGGGCCGTTCTCGCCCGGCGTCGGGCTGGCCACGTACCACCCGGCCTCGTTGTGCCGGTTCAGTTCCGGAACCGCGATCGTGCCGTCCTCGGCCAACCCGACGTCGTGCACCGCGGCCTGCAGGTTCAACGCCGGGATGGCGAGGCTGACCGGGTCGCTGGCACCCAACGGCGGGTGCGTCTCGGGCGTCGCGCGGTGCGCTCCGGGCAGCCACTGCCCGAGCGGGGTGCCGGTCACCCGTTCGAAGCCGAACCCGGCGACGAAGACGCCCGCCACGATCAGCACCAGCGCGACCGGACTCCACCGTGACGGCGCGTCCGGACGCCCCCGGTAGCCACCCACCGCCACCCGCTGGGCGGCAGCCGTCTCGGCCCGGCGTCGACCCGGGCGCAGCGACCCGAACCCGGGCCAGCCCCGCCGTTGCCGGGGTGGGCCGTGCGGTGCACGACGGTTGGCGGCGGGCCCGTTGACGCCACGGTGACCGGCGACACCCGGCACCGCGGCCACCCCGCGCAGCGGGGCACGGGCCACCCCGCGGGCCGTGCCGGGGATCGCCGGGTACGCTGCTGCGTCCGTCGGCTCATCCGCCGGCGGATCCCCCACTTCGTCCGTCGGCCAATCTGGCGGTGTCGGCCTCGGCTGACCGTAGGTCGAAACCCGGGGTGCCACCGTGTGCGCCGTGGTACCCGCCGCCGTTACCTGGGTCAGGAACGGAAGCACCCAGCCGCCCGGGCGGCCGCCAGCCGGGGTAGGACGGACCATCTGGCCGCCCGCTGGTCACGCGCCGGAGTCGGCGCGTCGACGGCGCATCGCGAACAGCCCGATCCCGGCGCCCAGCCCGATCGCGACGATACCGCCGACCAGCAGGGCCGAGCCGCCGGAGCCGGTGCTGGCCGACGCGGTGCCGCCGCCTCCGGCGTCCGGGCCTCTGGTCGGGTGCGCCGTGCCGGTCACGGTCAGGGTGGTTGTCGCCGTGTTTCCGTTCTGACACTGCAGGTCCACCGGGTAGCGCCCGGGCCGCTTGCTGCCGGGCACCGTCACTTGAGCGGTCAGCAGATCCTGGTCCGGCATCACGATCACCCGCCCGAACGCGTCCGACTCGACTGTTGCCTGGCTGGTGTTGTCGTCCCCGCAGCTGGCCCGGATGGTCACCCGGCCACCGGCGTTCACGGTGCTCGGATCGGCCTCCACGTAGGTGCTGCCCGCGTACGCCGGCGACGCGTCGACCCCGGCCGCCACCGTGCCGATCAGCACGGCGGCGGCGAGCCCGGCCAGCGTGCGGACCGGATGGCTCACTCCTGGCATGATCTCCCCCCGACTACGCTCCGGCCGGCCGGCGATGCCGGCTGTGTCGGCGGCGACCGGTGTGCCGTGCCGACGGCCGGAGCCCGCTCGCCCGACTTCCCGTCCCGACGCCGGCTATGCCTCCCCCTCCCGGGTGAACCAGCGCCCGGTCAGGTCACCCGTACCTGGCCGCTGCGGCCGGCTAGTGACCTGCCAAAATCGGTCAATGTCGCAGATCCATGATCTGACCGCGTTGGAGCAGGCCGCCGCGATCCGCCGGGGCGAGCTGAGCGGCAGCGAGATCATTGAGTACTACCTGGCGCGGATCGAAGCCCTCTCGGACACCGTCGGGGCGTTCGTCACGGTCACCGCCGACCACGCCCGGGAACAGGCCCACGCCCTCGACCGGGTCCCGCCGGGCACCCGGACCCGGCAGCACCCCGGCCCGCTGTACGGCGTACCGGTGGCTATCAAGGACCTCACCCTCACCGCCGGGGTCCGCACCACCTTCGGCTCGGCGGCGTTCGCCGACTACGTGCCGAGCGTCGACGCGGACGTGGTCCGCCTGCTGCGTGCCGCCGGCACCGTCAGCCTCGGCAAGACCACCGCCGCCGAGCTGGGCTGTTCGCTCTACACCGAGGGGGAGGTGGCACCGCCGGCGCGTAACCCGTGGGACCTGGCCAGCACCGCCGGCGGCTCCAGCGGGGGAGCGGCGGCGGCGGTGGCCGCCGGGCTGGTGCCGTTCGCGCAGGGCTCCGACGGCGGCGGTTCGTGCCGGATCCCGGCCGCCCTCTGCGGCCTGGTCGGCTACAAACCGACCCGGGGGGTCGTCTCCGGCGGCCCGCTCGGCGCCGGCGGGTTCGGCCTGCCCAGCCACGGACCGATCGCCCGGACCATCGCCGACGCGGCCGCGATGCTCGACGCGATGGCGGTGCCGGTGCCCGGCGAGCCGTACCTGGCGCCGCCCCCGCCGCCCGGCGGCTACCTGGCGGCGGCCCGTCGAGCGGACCCCGGCCGGCTGCGGATCGGCCGGTTCACCACCCCGATGCTCGCCGACGAGCCGGTGCACCCGGACTGCCGGGCGGCGGTGGACACGGCGGCCGCGCTGCTCGCCGACGCCGGCCACGAGGTGGTCGACGTCCCGGCGCCACTCGGCCCGGACCTGTGGCCACTGTTCGAGACCGTCTGGTACGTGCTCGCGCTGGCCCCGGTGCCGCCGGAACGGGAGGCGCGGCTGCTGCCGTTGACCCGGCTGCTGCGTCGCCGGGGCAACGCGGTCAGCGCCGCGACGCTGGTCGCCACCCTGGCCGAGCTGCAGGTCCAGGTGCGCCGGGCGATGCACGCGGTGGTCGGGCTGGACCTGCTGCTGTGCCCGACGCTGAGTGCCCCGCAGGCACCGGTCGGCTGGTTCACCGAAACGGGTGACCCGGCCGAGGACTTCGACCGGCAGCGGCGCTTCTCGCCGTACTGTGCGGTGTTCAACGTCACTGGGCAACCGTCGGTGTCCGTCCCGGCGGCGCAGAGTGCGGCCGGGCAGCCGGTGGGAATCCTGCTGACCGGCCGCAGTGGCGCGGACGCCACCGTGCTGGCCACGGCCGCTCAGTTGGAGGAGCGGACCGGCTGGCCCGGTCGGCACCCGGAGATCTGGCGGGCCAGGCCCTCCGCTACCGTGAAGGCGTCTGAGCCGGAACGGGCTGGCGGTGTGGCCAGGTCCACCACTCCAGACATCCGCTGAGTCCCTTGAACCGATGCCGGGGGGCGTTGAGATTGTCTGTTACCAACACGGTGCTCTTCTTCGTCGTGATCCCGGCGGTCATCGTGCTCGTGGTGGCCGGTCTGGCGATGATCGGCGGGCGTGGCGGCGCGGATCGCCGCTACCGGCCCGGCCGGCAGTTCGACTTCAGCCCGGTCTGGTTCGTCTCGTCCGGCGACCGGTCCACCGGGACCCCGGCGGCGGCGCTGCCGGCCGGCACCGAGCCGGCGGCGATCGAGTCGGCCAACCCCGGCGGCGGGCAGCCCCGCCCGGGCGCGACGGGAGGCGCAAGTGACCGTTGGTGAGCAGGCCCACGAGCAGTCCAGCGAGTCCACCCGGACGAGCGCGACCCTGCCGGGACCGTTCGGCACCCGACAGTTGCTCCGGCTCGACGAGGCATTGCGGCTGGCCGACTCGGCCACCGGTCTCGCGTTCAGCATCTACGTCGGTGAGCTGGAGGAGCCGACCCGGGAGTACGCGGTGACGCTGCACCGGCAGCTGGCTGACCCGGACGACGCTGTGCTCATCGCCGTGTCGCCGAACCAGCGGGTGCTGGAGGTCGTGACCGGTGCCGAGGCCCGTAAGCGGATCCCGGACCGGGACGCGAAGCTCGCCGCGCTGTCCATGGTGGCCTCATTCGGCGGCGGTGACCTGGCCGGCGGCCTGGTCAGCGGGATCGACCAGCTGGCCTCCCGGGCCGGCCGCGCCTGACAGATCCAGCCTTACGGGACCTCCCAGTCACCCTCGCCGGTCAGGGGACCAGCACGGCACGGCCGTGGATCTTCCCGTCCCGCAACTGCTGGTACGCCTGCACCGCCTCGGTCAGCGGGAAGGTCTGCACCTCGGCGCGGAGCAGGCCCTGGCGGCCGAGCGCGATCACCTCGGTCAGGTCGGCGCGGGTGCCCCAGAACGGGATGACCGCGCTGGTCTCCATCGGCACCGGCGGCGGGCCTTCGACGGTCGCCTCGATCCGCAGCGTACCGCCGCCGAGGCCGACCATCGTCAGATGACCGCCGGTCGACACCACCTGTCGGGCGGTGTCCAGGGTGGCGTCCACGCAGACGAAGTCGAGCACCACGTCGGCGCCGTCCGGGGCCGGGCCGGTGAGCTCGCGGATCTGGTCGACCGCTGTCGGGCCGGCCTGCACGGTGTGGTGTGCGCCCATCCGTTTGGCCAGCCGCAGCGCGGCGTCGCTGGTGTCCACCGCGATGATCGTGACGGCGGTGGTCACCGCCAGGATCTGCACCGCCATGTGGCCGAGGCCGCCGACCCCGATCACCACCGCGTGGGTGCCGGGCCGCAGCGCGTCCCGGCCGAGGGAGATCGCGTGGTACGGGGTGAGCCCGGCGTCGGTCAGCGGTGCCGCCTGCACCGGGTCCAGCCCGCCGAGCGGCAGCAGCCGGTCCGCCGGCACCACCACGTGGTCGGCGAGCCCACCGTCGCGGCTGATGCCGACCCCGCCGACCGGTACGGTGCGGCACTGGTTCTCCAGCCCGCGCAGGCAGGCCCGGCAGCGACCACAGCCGATGATCCCGTACACCGCCGCAGTGTCCCCTTCGGCCCATCCGGTCACCCCCGGACCGAGCTGGGCGACCCGGCCGGCGATCTCGTGGCCGATGGTCATCGGGGTCGGGAAGACCCCGGCGGGGGAGTCGAGGATGTGCAGGTCCGAGTGGCAGGCGCCGACCGCCGCCGTGGCCAGCAGGATTTCGCCCGGGCCGGGCTTCGGTGTCGGCACGTCGACGAGTTCGAGGGTGCCGGGCGCGGTGAGTTGGATGGCACGCATACCCACAGCGTCGGCCCGGCCCGCGCACTGCGTCCGCCGAACCGCCCCGGGTCACCCGCCGAGGCTGAGCCGCCCCCGTCCCGCCTGCAGGCAGCTGCGGTTTGGGTCGGTAGAAGTTCTCGGAGGTGCTGGGAGCGCTGGGAGCTTCAAGATCACCTAACGGCCCCACCCGCCTTACTCGTCGTAAATCGGGCTGCCGCCGGTGCAGCCCAGTTCGCCGGACTACTCACTGACTGCGCAAGGCCGGTGGGCAGAGATGTTCACCAGGATGTTGACGTGGGTGCAGCTGCAACCTGCAGTAGCTGCAGGCGATGCCGGAGGATAGGTATTCGATGGGTACAGGAATAAGTGAGGGCGAAGGGAATTGTCAGCGGAGGCAGCGCTAGTGGTAACAAGATGGTCTTTCAGGATTGGCACGATGTAATCCGTCTCTTTGGCGCATATCCAAGAACGCCGTGATTCCTTGGAACTTCCACGTCGGGTCACGCATCCTAATGTATACTGAATCCTAGTTGCTCGGAAAGGTGTCATATGGTAGCCGGAGGGCGAATGAGGCTCGCAGCGACAGTAGGTCTATCTGCGGCAGGGCTGGTGGCCGTCGCCACCTTCTGGGCGCAAGACGGGGGCGATGCGGCAGAACTCCCTCCGCCTGTCACTGCGGGTCCAGCCCACTGCCCTCCGACCAGAGACGTTTCCTGGAGGCCCGCGCTGTCATCGACTAGGGGTGGGGATTTACTTCCGCTCGCGCCTAGGAGAGCTTTGCTTTGTGTCTATCCTGCTCCGGGCGTGGACGCGGTCTCTCAGTTGTCGGAGACTCATGTGATCGAGGGAGCGGCCGCACGAGAGGCTGTTGCCTATCTCAATAGCCTGCCATCCGATACTGGTGATGAGGTCTTTTGCTTTGGGGCGGAAACAGCCATGTACACGACGGTTTTCGATTATGCCGAAGGTCACGCAAGCGTGTCGATCGGTTGCGGCGTCGAGTACGCCGGGGGGGTGCGCCCGGAAGTGAATATCAAGAAGCTGGGCGGAGTCAAACGGTCATGGCGACACCCGGTAAAATGATCTTGGGTGTCGAGTGAT
>NZ_JBHMIP010000030.1:0-75312 GCF_048060245.1 Micromonospora sp. LOL_014 | reverse complement strand
ACCAGCGGCCCGCCGCGTCCTGCGACACGGTCACCGTCGACGGCGCCGCGCCCTGCGGCAAATACCGGGCCCGTCTCGCCCAGAAGTTGGTGAACGCGGTCCGCAGGTGCCGCAGCGCCTGCTGCAGAGGGACGCAGGAGACGTCGTTGAGGAACGCCAGGTCGTCGGTCTTCTTCCACCCGGTCAGCATCGCCGACGTGGCGTTGTAGGTGATCCGTTCCCGGCGTTGCGTCCACGCCTCGGTGCGGGCGGCCAGCGCCATGTTGTAGACCAGCCGGACACAACCGAACGTCCGGGCGAGCTCGGCCGTCTGCTCCGGGGTGGGGTGGAAGCGGTACCTGAACGCCCGCTTCACGGTCCTGGACACAGTCGACAATCTAGCGATTCGGTCCTCAGCCGTGGGGTTGGTGTGCGGTGGACGCCGATCCACCTCGGCGGCGGATCGACTTTCCCTGTCCCGCTCCGCGGGGGTTCCGTTTCCTCCCCGGTCTGAAGGCCGGAGTATCCACGGAAGGACTCTGATGACCAGATCCACGACGCGTACGGATAATCCGTCGCCGGGCATGTTCGGCGACACCGCCAACTTCCCAGCCAGCAACCTGCCGGCCGGACCAGCCGGACCAGCCACCGCGCCCGGCGCCGCGCCGCAGGACGGCAGTCCCGCGCGGACCAGCGTAACCGTCGCCCGCTATCCGGACTACGCCTCCGCGCAGCGCGCCGTCGACCGGCTGTCGGACAACCGGTTCCCGGTGGAACGCACCGCCATCGTCGGCACCAATCTCCGGCTGGTGGAGGAGGTCACCGGCCGACTCACCACCGGCCGGGCGGCGTTGGCCGGCGCGGGAACCGGTGCCTGGTTCGGGCTGTTCATCGGCCTGCTGATCGGCATTTTCGCGGTGGTGAACTGGCTGGGCATCATCGTCACCGCCGTGGTGATCGGTGCGGTCTGGGGTGCCGTGTTCGGTGCGGTAGCGCACGCCATGACCGGTGGCCGGCGGGACTTCTCCTCCCGCAGCCTGCTACAGGCCAGCCAGTACGGTGTGACGGTCGACGCCGAATACGCCGACCGGGCCCACCAGGTGCTACGGGAGTCGAGCCAGCCGGCCGGACACCAATCCCGTTGACGAGGACGGCCCCAGCAGGGAGATCACGAGCGGCGGGGCGGGACAGCATCCTGGGTGCTGTCCCGCCCCGCCGCGCTGCGGCGCCCATTACCTGCCCCGCGCCTCCGGCACCCATCACTTTGTTCTTCCCGGGACGGTGTTTGGGTGGGGCGGACCGGGTACCCGGTTGCTGCGGCGACACCCGTAGGTGGCACGGCTCCGGGATTCACGGACGAGACCTGCTGCCTACCGTCATTGTCAAGATGCCAGGGCAGCAGGCTGAGGAGGCACGATGAGCACCGAAATCGTCACCCCGGATCCCCAGCGACCCTACTCCGACCAGACCATCCAGAGTGAACAAGGACTGCTCCTCGCGGTCCTGGTGATGGTGGTGCTGGGGGTGCTCGGGGTGTTCCTGGTCTCCTGACCCGCCGTGCCCGCCGGCAGCACGTCGGCGAGGCTCAACGCGGCGAGCAGCTCCGCCCGGATGTTCGTCACGAACGGCCCGTACCGGGCGATGAGTTCCCGAATCGGCCGACCGCCGATGCCGTACACGTCGAGCTGCGGTGCGCGGCTGTCCTGCCGGGCGTCGGCTGCGATCCGCAGCGTGTCGCCCGGCCCGTGGACAGCCAGTTGGCCGGTGCGCACGGGCCGCAGCTGCGGCCGACGGACCCCCGGCCGCCCAGGACGTACGCAAGAGCGTCGAAGTCGGCCCGCCCGGGCAGGTCCACCTGCGCCCCGGCTGTACCGTCAAGTGGCTGATGGTGATCGGGGTGTGGGCGGAGCCGGGGCCGTCGAGCCCGGCGACCGAGCCGGAGATCACCCGGATCAGTGCTCCGCCGTCCGCAGTGGCGCGCAGGGCGACCTGGTCGCCTCGGATGCCCTGGTAGCGGGGCGATGCGAACTTCTTCGGCCTGGGCAGGTCGACCCACAGCTGGAGGCCGTGCGCGTACTCCACCTCACCCATCTGGTCCAGATGCAGGAACGGGTTGAGCTCGGCCATCGGCACACCAGCGAATGCCCGACGCACGGCGGTCGCCCCGGGCGACCTACCGGTCGACGATCATGAGGCGCTGGTGACGCTTCATTGCCCGCGGACGGGGTAACCGACGGCAGGAAACGGTGCTCACGCGCGAAAAGATGTCCGATTTGATCTATCATGGGCGATAAATACATCGTACTTTCGGCTAGCTTTTGATTGACCGACCAGGTTAATGTTGGAGGCCGAAAGACCCTAGCGGACACATCAAGACGCACCACTTTCCATATCCGCGGACGAGGTGCAGGGAGGACCACCATGACCGCGACACTGACCGGACACCGCACGGTGACCGAGCCGACGACAGTAGCCGAACCGAATACAGTGGACCGGCCCAGGACAGTGGACCGGGCGGTGACCACGCCGGCCACACTGGACAAGCGGACGACCGCGCCAGAGGACAGCGCAACCGAGCTGCTGGCCGCGATGGCGGCGCTGCCGACCGGGCACCCATCCCGGGAGGCACTGCGCGACCGGGCCATCGAGGCGTGGCTCCCGCTGGCCCAGCACCTCGCCCAGCGTTACAGCGGCCGGGGTGAGCCGACCGACGACCTCGCGCAGACCGCGGCCGTCGGCCTGATCAAGGCCATCGACAAGTTCGACCCCACGCGCGGCGTCGACTTCGCCGGCTACGCGATCCCGACGATCATCGGTGAGCTGAAGCGGCACTTCCGGGACCGGACCTGGGACATCCGGGTACCCCGCCGGCTGCAGGAGCTACGGCTGAGCATCTCGGAGGCGAACAGCACCCTGCTGCAGACGCTGGGCCGGTCGCCGACGGTCGCCGACATCGCCGCACACCTGCGGATCACCGAGGAGGAGGTGCTCGAAGGCCTGGAGGGTGCCCGCGCGTACAACGCGGTGTCGCTGTCCACGCCGACCGGCGACGGCGAGCGCGCCACCGAGTTGGCCGACATGCTCGGCGCCGAGGACCGCGAGTACGAGCTGGCGGAGCTGCGGGTCGCGCTCGGCCCAGCGCTGGCCACCCTCGACGAACGCGAGCAGCGCATCCTCACCCTGCGCTTCTACGGCAACCTGACCCAGTCACAGATCGCCGATCAGATCGGCGTGTCCCAGATGCACGTGTCGCGGTTGCTCGCCAGGGCATTGACCAAGCTCCGCGGACAGTTGCAGTCGACGTACTGATCGGGCCGATCGGTGGATCGGGCCGTTGCCCGGCCGCCGGTCGCGACCCACGCTGCAGGCTTTCCCACCGGCTGTGGCCGGCCCCGACCTCCCGGGCCGGCCGCCGCCGGCGGCTCGGCCCCGTTACCCGGCGATGTCGCCGGTGACCTCGGTGATGTCGCCGATGACCACGGTGATGTTGTCCGGACCACCGGCCCGAATCGCCAGGTCGACCAGCCGTTGCGCGCCCGCCTGCGGGTCCGCGTAGGTGGCCAGGACCTCGGCGATGCTCTCCGCCTGTACCACGTTCGACAGCCCGTCGCTGCACAGCAGCCAACGGTCGCCGGTCTGCGGCTCGAAGACCTGGTAGGCGGGGTTGACGTTCTCCCCCTGCAGCGCCTGGGTGACTACCGCCCGACGCGGATGGCTGGCGGCCTGCTCCGCAGTGATGACGCCCTCGTCAACCAGCATCTGCACGAACGTATCGTCCCGGGTGACCTGCTCCAGCGCGCCGCCCCGCAGCAGGTACGCCCGCGAGTCGCCGATGTGGGCCAGGGCGATCGCCGCGCCGGACCTGGCGAAGAGCAGGGCGGTCAGCGTCGTTCCCATCCCCTCCCGCGCCGGATCCTCGGCTATCGCCTGACGAATCCCGGCGCTGGCGGTCTCGACCGCCGCCTGCAGCCTCGGTACCAGTTCATCGTCCGCGACGGCCGCATCGAGCGGTGCGATCGCCTCGACCGCGATCTTGCTCGCCAGATCCCCGGCGGCCATCCCACCCATGCCGTCGGCGACGGCGACGAGCCAGTCGCCAGCGTGCACGGAGTCCTGGTTCCCGCTCCGGATCAGGCCGCGGTCGGTCACCGCCGCGGAACGCAGCTTCAGGGTCATGGCTGGCAGCCTGCCAGGAACAGGGCAGAAATGTCTCTAGTAGATCAGCATGCAGATGCTAAAGATTATGGAGAATTGCGGCAAGATAACGGACATAAGCCGTGAAGCGCCACAAAGCAGACGTCGGGCGCCGGTCGCACGGCCCGCCGCGCATGACGTGATTGACACTCCGGTAACGCCCTGGCAACATCGTCTTAGATCAATGGGAGCGCTCCCAACCCTGCCCTCCGGCGCGGCCCGGGGAGGACCGACGTCAGGTCCGGTCCTCGGCCCCCCCCGACCCGGGCAGTCCGACCCACGCGCGGAAGGAACCCCGTGACCCGATCCAGACGACGCCGGACGGTCGCGCTACTCGCCGGCACCAGTGCCAGCGTCCTGGCGTTGACCACCCTGACCGTGACGACGGCATACGCCGAGGAACGCGAACATATCGTCAACGGCACCTTCGACGACGGAACAGCCCCCTGGTGGGGCACCGAGAACGTCGCCCTGGCCGCCACTGACGGCCAACTGTGCGCCAGCGTGCCCGGCGGCACCACCAACCCGTGGGACGCCAGCATCGGACACAACGGCATCGAACTCATCGACGGTGCCGCGTACCGCCTGGCCTTCACAGCCGCCAGCGACGTCCCCGCGACCGTACGGGCGAACGTCCAGCTCAACGCGGAGCCCTACACCACCGTACTCAGCCGCGAGCTGGACCTCGGGCCGGACGGCGAGACAGTCACCTACGAGTTCACCGCGAACCTCGACTCACCCGACGGCACCCTCACCTTCCAACTCGGCGGCGGTGCCGCCGACTACATCCTGTGCCTGGACGACGTGTCGCTGGTCAGCGACGACAGCGCCGGTCCTCCGCCCGGGGGGCCGGAGCAGATCACCAACGGCGACTTCAGCAACGGCACCGACGGCTGGATCAGCTACGGCACCAGCAGCACCGGGGTGGTCGACGGACAGCTCTGCGCCACCGTCCCGACCGGGCTGGCCAATCCGTGGGACGCCGGCATCCTGCAAGAGAGCCTGCCGCTGATCGCCGGCGAGGAGTACACCATCGGCTTCACCGCGTCCGCCGGACCGGCCGCCGCCGTACGGGCGGTTGTCCAGCTCGGCGCCGACCCGTACACCGGCTACTTCGGCCGCGACCTGGCACTGACCGCCGAACCGTCGCGGGTCGAGGCGACCTTCGTCGCCAGCGAGGACACCGAACGGGCCCAGCTCGCCTTCCAGGTCGGTGGCAACGCCGACGAGTACACCTTCTGCCTGGACGACGTCTCGCTGCGCGGCGGCGAGGAGGAGCCGCCGTACGTGCCGGACACCGGCCCGCGGGTGCGGGTCAACCAGGTCGGTTACCTGCCCGGCGGGCCCAAGAACGCCACCGTCGTCACCGACGCCACCGAGCCGCTCGACTGGCAGCTGCACGACGCCGACGGGGCCGTCGTCGCCAGCGGCACCAGCACCGTACGCGGGTTGGACAGTGCCTCCGGCGAGCAGACGCACACCATCGACTTCTCCGCGTACCGGGGCACCGGCACCGGGTTCACCCTGGTCACCGACGGCGAGACCAGCTACCCGTTCGCCATCTCCGGCGACATCTACCAGCAACTGCGCTCCGACGCGCTGCAGTTCTTCTACATCCAGCGCAGCGGCATCGCGATCGACGGCGACCTGGTCGGCGAGGAGTACGCCCGCCCGGCCGGCCACGTCGGCGTCGCCCCCAACCAGGGCGACATCGACGTGCCGTGCCAGCCCGGTGTCTGCGACTACCGGCTCGACGTGCGCGGCGGCTGGTACGACGCCGGCGACCACGGCAAGTACGTGGTCAACGGTGGCATCGCCACCTACCAGCTGCTCAGCGCGTTCGAGCGGACCAAGACCGCGCCCAGCGCCGACGGCGGGGCCGGACTCGGCGACGGCACCTTGCGGGTGCCCGAGCGGGACAACGGCGTGCCGGACATCCTCGACGAGGCCCGCTGGGAGCTGGAGTTCCTGATGCGGATGCAGGTGCCGACCGGTAAACCGCTCGCTGGAATGGCCCACCACAAGATCCACGACCGGAACTGGACAGGCCTGCCGCTGCAGCCGGAGGACGACCCGGAGCTGCGGGAGCTGCATCCACCATCGACCGCGGCCACGCTGAACCTGGCGGCTGTCACCGCTCAGTGCGCCCGACTGTACGCCCCGTACGACACCGCGTTCGCTGACCAGTGTCAGACGGCGGCGACGACGGCGTACGCGGCGGCCGAGGCCAACCCGGACCGGCTCGCCGATCCGGCCGACGGCAACGGCGGCGGCGCATACAGCGACGGTGACGTCAGCGACGAGTTCTACTGGGCGGCGGCCGAGATGTACCTGACCACCGGCGAGCAGAGCTACCTCGACGACGTCACCGCCTCGCCGCACCACACCCGGGACGTCTTCGACGCGACCGGCTTCGGCTGGGGCTCCACCGCCGCGCTCGGCCGGCTCGACCTGGCCACCGTGCCGAACGGGCTCGCCCCGCAGGAACGGGACCGGATCCGCGCCTCGGTGGTGGCCGCGGCTGACTCCTACCTCGCCACCTTGGACGGTCAGGCGTACGGGTTGCCGATGCCGGGCAACCTGGGCGCCTACTTCTGGGGTGCCAACAGCAACATCATCAACAACGCGGTGGTGCTCGCCACGGCGTACGACATGACCGGGGACAGCGGGTACCGCGACGGTGCCGTGCAAGCGATGGACTACATTTTCGGCCGCAACGCGCTGAACCACTCCTACGTCACCGGCTGGGGTTCGGTGTACCCGCGCAACCAGCACAGCCGCATCTTCGGCAACCAACTCGACCCGGACCTGCCGACTCCACCGGCCGGATCGATCGCCGGCGGCGCCAACGCCAGCCTGGACGACCCGTTCGCCCGGGACCTGCTGGAAGGCTGCGCCCCGATGTTCTGCTACGTCGACGACATCGAGTCGTACGCGACCAACGAAGTGGCGATCAACTGGAACTCGGCGTTGAGCTGGATCGCCTCCTTCCTGGCCGACCAGGGTGACGCGGTGCCCGCACCGGCGCCGTTGAGCTGCCGGGCCGAGTACGTCAACTACGGTGAGTGGGCCGGCGGCGGAGGCTTCACCGCCCAGGTCGACATCACCAACACCGGGGACGCCACGGTCGACGGCTGGACGGTCCGCTTCGCGTTCACCGGTGACCAGCGGCTCCGGGAGGCGTGGATGGCCGAGGTCAGCCAGACCGGGGCGACGGTGACGGCCCACAACGAGACCTACAACGGCCGGCTGGAGCCCGGCGAGACGGCAATGTTCGGGCTGAACGTCACCACCGCCGGCGGGGCCAACCCGGCACCAGAGTTGATCACCGTCAACGGAGTGGCCTGCTCCTGAACCTGTGCTGGTGGCTGGCCCGCTGCTGCGCCGCGAGCGGCGGGCCGGCCACCAGTCGGCTGGCCCGCCGCTCGCCGGGACGGCCGACGGACGGACCCGCCCGGCCCCGTCGCCTTCGGGTCGCCGACGCAGGGCCGCCCGAGGGCCGGACGAACCGTCGCCAGCGGACGGTAGCCATCGGACGGCTGCGGGTCAGCTCCTGCGTCGCCTGCGCCAACAGCTCCTCCAGCGCGACACCGAGCGCCCGGCAGATCGATGCCAACATCTCCGAGGACGGTTCCTTGCGTCCGCGTTCCAGCTCCGACAGGTACGCCGTGGACAGCCCGGCTGCTCGGGCGACGTCCTGCAGAGTACGGCCCTGGTCCTGCCGGAGCCGACGCAACACCCGCCCGATGACCTGTCGCAGCAGCATCGAAAGTCTCCGTCCAGGCTCGCCCGGTCAGCTGGGGACGCCACCGGTGGACAGCTGTGCCGTGGTGGCGATGACCTGGTCGATGATGCCGTACTCGCGGGCCTGCTCGGCGGTGAACCACCGGTCGCGGTCGGAGTCCCGCTCGATCTCCTCGCGAGTGCGTCCGGTATGGGACGCAATCCGCTCGATCGTCGTCCGCTTGATGTACAGCATGTTCTCGGCCTGGATGGCGATATCGGCGGCGGTGCCGCCCATCCCGCCGGACAGCTGGTGCATCATGATCCGGGTGTGCGGTAGGGCGTACCGCTTGCCGGGCGCACCGGCGCAGAGCAGGAACTGGCCCATCGACCCGGCGAGACCGAGGCCGACGGTCGCCACGTCGTTTCCGATGTAGTGCATCGTGTCGTAGACGGCCATGCCGGCGCTGATCACGCCGCCCGGTGAATTGATGTAGAGGAAGATGTCGCGCTCGCTGTCCTCGGCCGCCAGCAGCAGCATCTGCGCACAGATCGTGTTGGCCGAGGTGTCGTCGACCTGGGTGCCGAGAAAGATCACCCGCTCCTTGAGCAGCTGTTGGAAGACCTGGTCGCCGAACCCGGTGGTCGCGCCGTCCGCAGCCATCGCGGGCCTGGTGTGTCGCATCAGTGACGCCCTCTCGATCACGGTGATGATGGCTACCAGCATCGACCGGCGACGGACCGGACCGCTGCCCCTTCTGCTGACAGGAGATCTGCTGTGAGCAGAAGGCGATCCCGGTCGCCGTCCACTGGGTACGGCTTTCCGGCCGGGCCGGAGGGCCGTACCCGGGTCTCAGTCGAGGGGCTCGGCCACCGTGCCGGCGGCCACCGTACGGCCGCCCTCCCGGACGGCGAAGCCGAGCCCGACGTCCATCGCGACCGGCCTCCCCCACTCCACCGTCACCTCGACGTGTCACCCGGCATGGCCATCGTCCGGTCGCCCAGGCTCACCGACCCGACCACGTCCGTAGTACGGAAGTAGAACTGCGGCCGGTAGTTCGCGGAGAACGACGTACGCCGGCCCCCCTCAGCGGTGGTCAGGACGTACAGCCGGGCCCGGAACCGTTGGTGCCGGGTGATGCTGCCGGGCACCGCCACCACCTGGCCCCGCTGCACCTGGTCGCGCTTGACCCCACGCAGCAGTAAGGCGGCGTTGTCGCCGGCCTCGGCGACGTCCAGCGATTTGCCGAACGTCTCCAGCCCGGTCGCCACGGTCGACAGGGTCGGACCGAGCCCGACCACCTCCACCGGGTCGCCGAGCCGCAGGGTGCCCCGGTCGACCGCGTCGAGCAGCTCCACGATGGAGTCTACCCAGCGCGGGTCCCCCTCCAGCGCCCGCAACGCCGACACCCGCACCACCGGCACCTGCTCACCGGGGGACCCGTACTCGGCGACAAGGTCGCGGACCTCGAGCTCGACCAGGTCGAGCAGTTCCGGGAGACGACCAGGATCGCCCCGTCCACCTGCGCCGCCCCCGTGATCATGTTCTTCACGAAGTCGGCGTGGCCGGACATGTCCACGTGGGCGTAGTGCCGGGTCGCGGTCTCGCACTCGACGTGCGAGATGTTGATGGTGATGCCCGCGAGACCTCCTCCGGCGCCCGGTCGATGCCGTCGAAGGACACGAACCGGTTGGCCGTCGGGTCCCGGTCGGCGAGAACCTTGGTGATCGCGGCGGTCAGGGTGGTCTTGCCGTGGTCGACGTGGCCCATGGTGCCGATGTTGAGGTGCGGCTTCGCCCGCACGAACTGACTCTTGGCCATGATGATCTTCCAGGGTGGGGGAACGAGCTGGCGGACGGCGAACGCGGGCGGGTGCCAGACCGCCCGACCGCGTCAGAACCACGCCGCCCGGCGCACCCGTCGACGGGCGGCGCCGGAAGGACCGGTTCACCCACCTCCGTGGTTCTGCCGCAGCGGGAGGAGGGTCAGCCTCGGGTACCAGCCAGCCACGCGCACACGACGGCGGCGCCCGGCAGGTGAAGACCTGCGAGTCGCACAGCGCCGACGGTGCCGAACATGGCGGTCACGCCAGCCGGCAACGTCGGGCGGGGCCACCGAGTTCCGCTCACTCGAACGGCGGGACCCCGGGTCACGCGAGGGGCGCGAGCACCGCGTCACTCGAACAGCGAGTGCCGTACGCCCGGTTGCTCCCGCCGGCGGGCCCGGCGGCGACGCTGGACGACGACCAGGTCGACCACGGCGATCACGGCCAACACCCACAGAACGACCGCGCCGGCGGTCAGGTCGGCCCGCCAGGCGAGCACCCCGAGCACGGTGCAGAAGACCAGTCCGAAGCCGGCCATCGCCAGCCGCAGATTCAGTGCGCTGTAGGCGTGACCGACGGTACCCCGGGCCCCCTTGGGCTGCGACTTCGTGGCCATCCCCGGGCTGTACCCGGCAGACACCGGGCCGTAACCTCGCCACCGACGCGGGCCCGCACCACCAGGTCGGGCTGAGCATCCCTACTCATCCGGACCGGCCCGGTCCGGCAGGAAGCTGAGCGAATGAACGTTCCGTCGCCACCGGAGTGGCCCGTCCCCCGGGTCGGCATCACCGGGGTCGGCGTCAGCCTGCCCGACCGTACCCTCACCACCGCCGACCTACAGGACCGTGTCGCCGCCGCCAGCGACGTCGCGCTGCCGCCCGGCCTGTTCGCCACGATGACCGGGATCGGACAGCGTCGAGTCGCTGCGGACGACGAGTACGCCTCGACGTTCGCGGTGCGGGCCGCCCGGCGGGCGCTCGACGCCGCCGGGCGCACCCCCGACGACGTCGACCTGCTGCTGTTCGCCTCGGCCAGCCGGGACATGGTCGAGCCGGCGACCGCGCACATCGTCCAGGCCGAGCTGGGCGGCTCGGCGCACGCGGTCGACGTCAGCAACGCCTGCAACAGCTTCATCAACGGCATCGACCTGGCCCGTTCGATGATCGTCGCCGGACGGGCGCGGCGGGCGCTGGTCGTCACCGGCGAGACACCGACCCGGGTGATGCGTCCCCGGCTGGACAGCATGGCGCAAGCCCGGTCGTCGTTCGCCGGCTACACGTTCGGCGACGGCGGGGCGGCGGTGCTGGTCGAGTCGGTCCGGCGCGGCGGGATCGTCGACATCGACACCGAGACCCACTCCGGGCACTGGTCGGTCGGTGGCATCCTCGGTGGCGGGTCCCGCCACCCGCGTGGTGACGAGCACACCTACTTCCACGGCGACGGGCACGCGCTGCGGTCGGTCTTCGAACGGATCGGCACCGACATCCTGGACCGGGTGCGGCGGCGCACCGGCTGGGACTGGGTCGACTACGAACGCGTCCTGGTGCACCAGGTCAGCGTGCCGTACCTGGAACGCTTCATCGAGGTCACCGGGGTGCCGAAGGAGAAGCTGGAGGTCACCGTCGACGAGCTGGGCAACCTGGCCAGCGCCACGCTCGGCGTGCAGCTGGCCCGGGTCGACGCCGGGCTGGACAGCGGCGACCGGGTGCTCGCGATCGGCCTCGGTGGCGGGGTCAGCGTGATGACCATGGTCTGGGAGAAGCCGTGACCCGGGCGGTCGAGCAGCCGTCCGCCGCCCGGGCGGCAGCCGGTGCCGGGCCGCTGTGGGTGGTGGTGCCGGCGTACCAGGAACAGGCCCGAATCGGTGCCACGCTGGCCGCGTTGGCTGACCAGACCGACCGGGACTTCACCCTGGTCGTGGTCGACAACGGCTCCACCGACGGCACCGCCGCCGTAGTCGAACGGTTCGCCGCGGCCGCGCCGTTTCCGGTCCTACTGCTGCGGGAGCCGGGCAAGGGCGTCGGCGCCGCGGTCGACACCGGTTTCCGATACGCCATCGCGCACGGTGCCCGATGGCTGGCCCGTACCGACGCGGACTGTCTACCGCAGCCCGGCTGGGTGGCGGCGGCACGTGCCGGCCTGGCCGGCGGGGCCGGGCTGGTCTGCGGAGCGATCCGGGCCCGGCGCGACGAACACGGCCCACTCGGCCGGGCCGGGTTCCGGGCGCTGGTGCTGCTCGCCGCGACGTTCGGGCGGCTGCGCCCGGCGCACCGGCGCACCGGCGGCTACCTGGCGCCGTACCGGATGCACGCCGGCAACAACATGGCGGTCACCGCCGAGCTGTACCAGGCCTGCGGCGGCATGCCGCGCCGGCCGTCGCCGACCGACCGGGCCTTCCTAAACCGGGTACGCCGCACCACGTCGGCGATCGTCCACCGCCGGGACATGGTGGTGGAGAACTCGACCCGGCGGCTGCGGGCGTACGGCCTGCGCCGCACCGCCGCCTGGTACCTGGACCGGGGTGCCGGCCCGTTGGCTGAGGACCCGCGGTGACGCCGCCGACCGGGAAGGACCGCCACCGTTGCCGGACCCGCCACCGGATGAAGGGCCACGACTGATGAAGGGCCGCCGCTGATGCTGGACCGCCTCGCCACGGTGCTGCGCGCCGACCCGCACCGACCGGCGGTGTTGACCGCCACGGCGCTGACCGGCCGGTCCCGGATCCGCGCCACCACCGGCGACCTGACCGATCTCACCGACCGGTACACCGCCGCGCTCGCCCGGCACGGGCTCACCGCCGGGGACACCCTCGGTCTGGCGGTACGACCGGGGCTGCGGTCGCTGGCGGTGCTGCTGGCCGCGTACCACCTGGGCGTGCGGGTGGCGGTGCTGGACCCGACGGCCGGCCCGGATGTGCTCACCGCCCGGCTCACCGTGGCCGAGCCGGCGTTGGTGCTGGCCGACGCGGCAGCGCAGGCGGTGGCCGGTTGGGCCGGCCCGCTCGCCCGCCGCGCGCACCTGGCGTTGCCGGACCTGACGCGGATCGCCCCGGTCCGTACGGTCGGCCGCCGGTTGCCGGGCTGCGCGCCGACGCTGCCGGCGGGCGTCGGCCCGCTGCCGACGCCGTTCGACGGCGACGGTGACGCGGTGATCGTCTTCACCTCGGGGACGACCAGCCGGCCCCGGGCGGTGGTGCACACCCGGGCAGGGCTGGCCGCCGGTATGCGGGCGGTGACCGGACTGGTCGACCCGCAGCCCGACGCGCCGGTGCTGGGCGGCACGTTCTTTGTGCTGCTGCCGGCGTTGGCGGCCGGCGCGCCGGTGGCGTTGCCGGCCCGGTCGCCGGCGCTGCTGGCCCGGCAGCTGACCCGGCTGCGGCCGCAGGCGACGTACCTGACACCGCCGCAGCTGCGCGCGGTGCTCGACCACTCGCCCCGGCTGACCGGGCAGGTGTTCAGCGGCTCGGCCCCGGTCAGCGCCGCCCTGCTGGGCCGGGTCCGCCGGGCGGGCGCGGACCGGGCGTACGGGGTGTACGCGTTGACCGAACTGTTCCCGGCCGCCGCCGTGGAGGAGGCCGACAAGCGCGGGTACGCCGCCGACGGGGACCTGGTGGGCCGGCCGCTTCCGGGGGTGGCCGCCCGGGTCGACGACACCGGGCAGGTGTGGCTGTCCGGTGCGGGGCAGGCGGACCGGTACCTCGGCGAACCGCCGATGGCCGAGGTGGCCACCGGCGACGTCGGCCGGCTCGACGACGACCGGCTGGTGCTCGCCGGCCGGTGCAAGGACATGGTGCTGCGGGCGGCGGAGAACATCTACCCGGGGCTGTACGAGCCGGCTCTGCACGTACCCGGGGTGGCGCTGGCGGTGCTGGTCGGCGTGCCCGCCGACGACGGTGACGAGCAGCTGGTAGCAGTGGTGCAGCCGGAGCCGGGTGCCGACCGGGCCCGGCTGCGGGCCGCGTTGCGGCCGGTGCTGGACCGGATGGGGTCGGCCCGGCCGGACCGGGTGGTGTTCGCCCGGGTCCCGCTGGCCGGGCGGTCCCGAAAGCCGGACCGGCGGGCGGCGACAAGGGTGGCCCGCGATGGGTGAACCGCGCCCGGCTCGGCGGGGCCGCCGCCGGGACCGGCGGGTCTACCTGGGCAGCCATCCGGTGCTGTTCGCTCTGTTGGCGGCGACCCGACGCGCGCCGGTGCGCCGGATCGGCCGCATCGTGCTGGTGCACGACGCGGCGCCGTTCGCCGACGCGCTGCGTCGGGTCCCGGTGGACCGCTCGGCCGAGCGGACCACCGCCGGGGCGGCGCGCCGGGCCACCGGCGGCGACGGGTTCCTGTTCGACCAGGACGGCGCCGGGCACCGAAAGACCCGCCGGGGTGCCGCGTCGGTGTTCGGCGCCGACGGGGTCGCCCGGCTGCGGCCGGTCTGGTTGGAGGTACTGCGGCGGCGGCTGGCACCGCTGGGTGACGGGGCCGAGGTGGATGTCGTCGACCTGGTGGTCGAGCTGTCCGGGGCGAGCACCGCCGCGATGCTGGACGTGTCGGTGCCGGCGCACGCGTTGACCGATGCGGCCCGGTCCGCTGCGGCGCTCGCCGCCCGGGGGCATCTGCCCGGGCTGCGCTGGCCGGGCCGGGCCCGCCGGGATCGCGCCGCCACCGCGTCGGCCGCCGCCGAGCTGACCCGGCTGCTCGGCGGGCCGGCGGACGAGGCGGCCCGGGGCGGCATGCTGGCCGTCGCCTCGATCAACACGACGGTGGCGGCGATCCCCCGGGCGGTCGCCTGGTGCGCTGACGACCGGCTGTGGCCGGCGGCGGACCGTGCCGATTCGCGGGCGGCGCTGGTGGCGGAGCTGCTGCGGGTGACCGCGCCGAGCCCGGTGCTGCCCCGGGTGGTGGCCGGTGCCGCCGAACTGGCTGACACCCGGCCGCTGCGGGCCGACACCCGGCCGCTGCGGGCCGGCGACCGGCTGCTGCTGGTCGCCCGGCACGCGGCCCGGGCCGGTGCGCCGCACCCGGATCCGGCCGCGCCGGTGCCGGCGGCGGTCGGGCATCTGGTGTTCGGCACCGGCCCGCACCACTGCCCCGGTGCCCGGCTGGCCCACGCCCAGCTCGACGACGTGCTCGCCGCGCTGGCACCGTACCGGCCGGTGGTGACCGGGGCGCGGGTGGACCGGCGGTCGGCGCTGCCGGGCTGGGCCCGGCTGACGATCCGGGCGACCCGGTGAACACCCGGTTGACCGGGCTGCGGGTCGCGGTGACCGGGGCCAGCGGCTTCTGCGGGTCGGCGGTGGCGCGGGCCGCCGCCACGGCCGGCGCGGCGGTGGTGGCGGTGGGCCGCCGACCCGGCCCGGTGGGCCGGCACGTGCCGTGGGACGCCGCCCGGGAGGTGCCGGAACTGCGGGGCATCGACGCCGTCGTACATCTGGCGGCGGCGGTCGGGGATCCACCGGCCGACGCGGCGGCGCAGGCCGCGTACCACGCGGTGAACGTGGCGGGCACGGCCCGCCTGCTGCGGGCGGCGGCCGACCGGCCGGTGGTCTGGGTGAGCAGCGCCAGCGTCTACCGGCCGGGTCGGCACGGCGTCGCGATCCGGGAGGATCACCCGACCGACGGCCAACGCACCGGGTACGGGCGGACCAAGGCCGCCGGTGAGCGGCTGGCGCTGGCGGCCGGCGCGGTGGTGTTACGGCCCCGGGCGGTCTACGGGGCCGGCGACCCGCACCTGCTGCCCCGGCTGCTGGCCGCGGTCCGGCGGGGTCGGGTGCCGCTGCCCGGTCCGGACGTGGCGATGAGCCTGACGGCGGTGGAGAACCTGGCCGACGCCTGCCTGGCGGCGCTGTGCTGGCCACCTGGACCGTACAACGTGGCGGATGCGACGCCGTACTCACGCGACGCCGTGGTCACCGGGGTGCTGGCGGCGGCCGGGCGGCCGGCGCGGCCGCTGCGGGTGCCGGTACCAGTGGCGCTGGGCGCGGCGGCGCTGGCCGGCGGCGCGGCCCGGCTGGGCGTGCCGGGTACCGGCCGGCTGACGAGGTACGCGGTGGAGCAGTTGGCGTACGGCACGGTGCTGGAGCTGGGTCGGGCGTACGGCCAGGGGTGGGTGCCCCGGCGGTCCCTGCCCGATTTTCTGGCGGAGCTGTCAACCGACCGGGGCCGGTGGGTGTCGCCAGATCCACGCCGACGCATATAGTTACCCTTCCGTCGCTTTGCGTCTCGCTGGAGGTCCGGATGCACCGACGTTGGGTGGCCGGCGCCGCCGCTGTCTGCGCCCTCGTGGCGCTGGCCTGCGAAGCCGGCGAGGACGGCGACGGGCCGGGCACGCCGGCACCGCCGCCACCTGGCACCGACCTGCCGTCGTCGATGGCGGCGCTCGGCGACTCGATCACCGCCGGGTACGGCTCCTGCATCGTACTGACCAGTTGCCGGCGCAACTCGTGGTCCACCGGCGACGGTTTCCGGGTGGAGAGCCTGTACCAGCGGATCGCCGAGATCAATCCCGCTATGGAGGGGCAGGAGCACGACTTCTCGGTGCCGGGGGCCCGGGCGGCGGCGCTGGCCGACCAGGCCGCGTCGGCGGTGGACGTCTCGGCCCAGTACGTGACGGTGCTGATCGGCGCGAACGACGCGTGCCGGGCGACGCCGCAGGACATGACCTCGGCGGCGGCGTTCCGTGACGACGTCGACCGAGCCCTACGGGTGCTGGGCGACGGGCTGCCGCGGGCGAAGGTCCTGGTGTTGAGCATCCCCGACCTGTACCGGCTGTGGGAGATCGGGCACGGCGAGGAGCGGGTGGTGCGGGCCTGGGACCGTGGCGTGTGTCCGTCGCTGCTGGCCGACGCCACAGCGACCGACGAGGCCGCGACACAGCGCCGGGCGGCGGTACGCGACCGGGTCGCGGCGTACAACCGCGAGCTGGCCGGGGCCTGCCGGGCGTACGGCGACCGGTGCCGGTTCGACGACGGAGCGGTACACGACACCCAGTTCACCGTGGACCAACTGAACCGGCTGGACTACTTCCACCCGGACACCGACGGACAGAACCTGCTGGCCGAGGTGGCGTACGCCGCCAGCGGCCTGGCCGGGTGACCAAGGGCCGCTGGCGGCGTACGCGGTCGAAGGGCTTGACCGGTGTTCCGGTCGGTCCGTGGGACGGGCGGAACGGGACAGGCGGTGCTCAGCGGGCCGCGAGCACCGCGGTGACCACGGCGTCGGCAGCGGCCTCGTGCTGGGCGTAGTGCCCCGGGTACGCCGAGACCTGCACCGCCTGGGCGGCGACGGTCAACGGCAGCTGTTCCCAGCCGGCCACCCGTTGCAGGGCGAGATAGAACTGGGTCGCCGAATAGGTCGGGTTCATCAGGTCGGCCACCGCACCCCAGCCGGTGCTGGTGCGCTGCTGGAACAGCCCGACCGAGTCATGGTCCCAGCCGGTGCCCTGGTGCGGGTAGTTCTTGGACTCCGGCAGCACCTCGCTGGCCCGGTTGAGCAGGGTCGACTCCTGCATCGCGGTGGCCACCGCGATCACCATGGCCCGGCGCGGCAACTGCAACGCCAGGCCGGCGTCGACGATGGCCGTGGCGTTGTCCATCTGCACCTGGGACAGCCCGGCGACCGGGGCGACGGTGGTCGAGGTCGGCTCCGGGGCGGGCTCGGCGGTCTCGGTGGGCTCCACCGCGGCGACGTCCGGGTCGGCCGGTGGTTCGGTGGTCTCAGCGGCCTGGACTGCCGCGGCAGCCGCCGGTTCCCCGTCGCCGGGCTCGGGTCGCTGGGCCCGGGAGGCACCGTCGGCCGCGGCGGCCCGGCGCTGCAGGTCGGCCTCGGCGGCGGCCGGAGCCGGCCCGGTCGCCTCCGGCGCCGCAGCGGTCGATTCGACCGCCGCGACCACGCCGAGGGCGCAGACGACGGCGGCGGCCAGCGCCGTCCGGGCACCGGGACGGTTACGCAGGGTGGCTCCGAACGATTGGGAGGTTGGCCGGACGGAGTGTGGATACGACAGGGCGGGCAGCCGGTTGCGAAGGCGCTCCCACCGGGCGATGGCCCGGGTCGCACCGGTCGGCATGGTGTCCGAGGGGACATCAGCCGAACGGTCATCGCGACTCAGGGTGGCGTCCTCGCTCCTTGTGGTGTCGTCATCAGGCATTCGACGAGGCTAGGCAGGCCGAAACCCGATCACCTAGGGTGATTTTGTGATGGGCGCCACATTCACTTGTCGGGTAATCGGACGACCCCTCAGCAGCATCGGCACGACTGAACACACAGGGCAAACCACCGGTAAACGAAATTTCGCTCTTCACTGTTTACTACAGCATTTATCGCCTGTTAACCGACTACCTCCCGCCACCACCCCACCACTCCCCCGTCCGGCCGGCGGGCATCACCCGTCCCGCCGGATGCGGCATCCCCCGGACAGGCAGGAGCCGATCAGTAATTGTTGACCCGGAAAGCGGAATGCGCCGGCATGGGACTAGCGTTGCCGCAATTGGAGATGCCGTACCCGCCGTACCGTTCTGAGGAGGTTGCGCCCGGTGCTCGACCCACACGAGCTCTACGACGTCGTCGACGAGGTGCCCGAGCTCGGTCAGCCGGTGCTGATCCAGGCGATGACGGGTTTCGTCGACGCCGGCAACGCGACCCGACTCGCCCGTGAGCACCTGCTCGCCTCCCTCGAGCACGAGGTCGTGGCCACCTTCGACATCGACCAGCTGCTCGACTACCGGTCCCGCCGGCCGGTGATGCTCTTCGTCGAGGACCACTGGGAGAACTACGAGGAGCCCCGGCTCGAAGTCCACCTGATGCGTGACGACGCCGGCACGCCGTTCCTGCTGCTCGGTGGCCCCGAGCCTGACCTGCAGTGGGAACGGTTCACCGCTGCGGCGATCGCGGTGAACCGCCAGTTCAACGTCGGCACCACGATCGGGCTGAACGCCATCCCGATGGCGGTGCCGCACACCCGGCCGACCGGGGTCACCGCGCACGCCAGCCGCCGCGAGCTGATCAGCGGCTACGAACCCTGGCTGCAGCGGGTCCAGGTGCCGGGCAGCGCCGGGCACCTGCTGGAGTACCGCCTCGGTCAGCAGGGCCACGACGCGGTGGGCTTCGCCGTGCACGTCCCGCACTACGTGGCCCAGGCCGAGTACCCGGCCGCCGCCGAGCTACTGCTCAACTCCGTCTCGCGGACCACTGGTCTGCTGCTGCCCACCGAGCAGCTGCACAGCGCCGCCGAGGCGGTCCGGGAGGACATCGACCGGCAGGTCGCCCAGACCGAAGAGGCCGGCTCCCTGGTCAGTGCGCTGGAGGAGCAGTACGACAGCTTTACCCGGGGTCGGTCCGGCACCAACCTGCTCGCCGAGTCCAGCGGGCCGCTGCCGACCGCCGACGAGCTGGGCGCGGAGCTGGAGCGCTTCCTCGCCGAGCAGACCCGGCCCGGTGACCTGCCCGGCTGACCGGCTCAGAGGCGGCCCTCCCCCGGGTGACCTGCCCGGTCCGGCGAAACCGGCCGGTGTTGTGGCACGCTGGCCGGGTGCGGATCGCCACCTGGAACGTCAACTCGGTCAAGGCCCGGCTTAACCGGCTACTCGGCTGGCTGGCCGACACCGCCCCGGACGTCGTGTGTCTTCAGGAGACCAAGTGCTCGGCGGCCGCGTTTCCGGCCGCCGAGGTCGGTGACCTCGACTACGAGGTCGCGGCGCACGGTGACGGTCGCTGGAACGGCGTCGCGGTGCTGTCCCGGGTCGGGCTCGACGACGTACGGACCGGGTTCGACGCCGAGCCCGGCTTTCCGCTGCCGGAGGCCAGATCCGTCGCGGCGACCTGCGCCGGGGTCCGGGTCTGGTCGGTGTACGTGCCGAACGGGCGCAGCCCCGACTCGGCGCACTACACGTACAAGCTGGACTGGCTGGCCGGGCTGCGCCGCGCGCTCGCTGCGGAGGCCGCCACCGATCTGCTGGTCTGCGGCGACTTCAACGTCGCGCCCACCGACGTGGACGTGTGGGACCCGACGGTGTTCGCCGGATCCACCCACGTCACCCCGGCCGAACGGGCCGCGCTGGCCGACCTGCTCGCCCTCGGCCTGGTCGACGTGGTGCCACAACCGATGAAGGGCCCGCACCCGTACACCTACTGGGACTACCGGGCCGGGATGTTTCCGAAGAACATGGGCATGCGGATCGACCTTGTCTACGCCAGCGGCACCGTCAACCGGCGGGTCCGGGCGGCCTACGTGGACCGCGACGCCCGCAAGGGCCCGACCCCGTCCGACCACGCCCCGGTCGTCGTCGACCTGGCCTGAGCCACCGCTGCCGATCGCCGTGGCTGACGGGGTACGCCAGCCACGGCGACCGTACGGCCGGACCGGGTCAGTCGGCCGGGTCGGGTCAGCGAGACTCGACCTGGCTGCGGTCGTCGGCCCACAGCACGTGGAAGCTGCCCTCGGCGTCGACCCGGCGGTAGGTGTGCGCGCCGAAGAAGTCCCGCTGCCCCTGGATCAGGGCGGCCGGCAGCCGGGGCGCGCGCAGCCCGTCGTAGTAGGCCAGCGCGGAGGCGAACCCGGGAGCCGGCACCCCGATCTGCGCGGCGGTCGCCACCACCCGGCGCCAGCCCTGCTGGGCACCGGCCAGCGCCTCGGCGAAGTACCCGTCGGTCAGCAGCGTCGGTAGCTGCGGCGCTGTGGCGTAGGCCGCCCGGATCTTGTCCAGGAACGCGGCCCGGATGATGCAGCCGCCGCGCCAGATCCGGGCCACCGCGCCGAGGTCGATGTCCCAGTCGTACTCGGCGCTGCCCGCCTGGATCTGGTGGAAGCCCTGCGCGTACGCGACAATCTTCGACGCGTACAGCGCCTGCTCGACGTCGGCGATCAGCTCGTCGGCCGAACCGGCCCAGCTCTCCACCGGGCCCGGCAGGTCGGCGGCGGCGGCCCGGATGTCGGCGTGGCCGGACAGCGACCGGGCGAAGACCGCCTCGGAGATGCCGCTCACCGGCACCCCGAGGTCGAGGGCACCCTGCACGGTCCACCGGCCGGTGCCCTTCTGGCCGGCCTGGTCCAGCACGACGTCGACGAACGGCTTGCCGGTGACGGCATCGTTGTGGCCGAGCACCTCGGCGGTGATCTCGATCAGGTACGAGGAGAGCCGACCGGAGTTCCAGCTGCGGAACACGTCGGCGATCTGCACCGGGGTGAGCCCACCGGCGCGGCGCAGCAGGTCGTACGCCTCACCGATGAGCTGCATGTCGGCGTACTCGATGCCGTTGTGGACCATCTTGACGAAGTGGCCGGCGCCGTCCGGGCCGATCCGCACGCAGCACGGCGTGCCGTCGACCTTGGCCGAGATGTCCTCCAGCAGCGGACCGAGCGCGGCGTACGACTCGACCGAACCGCCGGGCATGATGCTCGGCCCGTGCAGGGCGCCCTCCTCGCCACCGGAGACGCCGGTGCCGACGAAGTGCAGGCCGCGTTCGCGCAGCTCCGCCTCCCGCCGGCGGGTGTCCAGGAAGTGGGCGTTGCCGCCATCGATGATCATGTCGTCCGGCTCCAGCAGGGGCGCGAACTCGTTGATCACCGCGTCGGTGGCGGCCCCCGCGTTGACCATGATCACCACACGGCGGGGCCGTTCCAACGAGGCCACGAAATCGGCGGGGCTCTCCGCCGGCAGGAAGGTGCCCTCGTGGCCGAACTCGGCCATCATCTCCTTGGTCCGGCCGACCGACCGGTTGTGGACCGCCACCACATGGCCGTGCCGCGCGAGGTTACGGGCCAGGTTACGGCCCATCACCCCCAGACCGGTGACCCCGATCTGCGCCGTCTGGCTCATGAATCCTCCTCGGTGCTGCTGGATGTGCTGGCTATCTTTCCGCCTTCCGGATGGCGGGACACTCCGGGGCGGCCGGCGGTGGTGGAGGCCCGTCCGCACGCCCGCCCCGGAGTGGGACCGCAGCGGGCACGACCAGAGGTACGGCGTCCGTCCGGCAACGGTTCACCGGCCGACCCGCAGGCAGCTGTCACAGGCCCGGCTGACGCCTCAACTGTCCCTGGTCTGCACCAGGGAGGCGAACACCACGATGTTGTCCGCGTACCCGATGCCGTCACCCAACCACTCGCCACCGCAGGTGATCAGCCGCAGGCCGGGCCGAGCGTAGTCGCCGTACACCTGCTCGATCGGCAACTCGTCCTTGCCGAAGTAATCGACCGAGTTGACCTCGAAGACGGCCACCACCCGGTCCCGCCGGGTCACCTCGACGGTCGCCCCCGGCTCGATGTCGGCCAGATCATGGAAGACCGACGGCCCGTCCCGGGTGTCGGCATGCCCGACGATGATCGCCGGCCCGAACTGACCGGGCGTCGGCCCCCCGTCGTACCAGCCGGCCTGGTTGTGCCGGTGCAGCGCCGGTACGGCGATCGACCCGTCGTCGGCGAGCCCGACCGAGTGCACCGGGGCGCGGATGTCGAGCGACGGGACGGCGATGCGGATCGGCCGGCTCGGCTCCAGCACCGGGAACTCCCGGGGCGGCGGATTGTTGCCGCCGGCCAGGATGTCCCGCCAGTTGCCGTCGCCGCCGGAACCGATCGCGAAGAGCCCGACCAGCACCAGCACGATCGCGGCCGGCCCGGTCCAGCCCCGGCCACCGCCCTTCGCCACGGCCCGTCCCCTCCCCTGCCGCGCGCCCGGTCAGGCCGACCGGCGCCGACGCAGGGTCAGTACGCCGAGCACCGCACCGGCGGCCAGCGCGACCACACCTACCCCGGTCAGCAGGCCGCCGGCACCGTCGTCACCGGCGGTGCCACCGAAGCCGGTGGCCGGGCCACGACTGGGCCGGGTCGGATCCAGCACGTACAGCGTGGTGGCCGCCGACCGGTCGTCCGGGCAGGTCAACCGCACCCGGTAGCTGCCCGCCTCGGTCTCGGCCGGCACGGTCACCGCCGCGGTGAGCTCCTCGAACTGCGGACGCACCTCGACGCTGCCGAACGCGTCGGACTCGACGGTGGCCGGCGCGGTGTTGTCGGTACAGCTGGCCCGGATGCCCACCAGGTAACCGGACTCCACCGTGCTCGGATTGAGATCGACGAACACGTCGGCGGCCCGGGCCGGGGCCGCGCCGAGCAGCCCGCCGATGACCGCGAGAGTCACGCCCAGCCCCACGGTGGCCAGTGAACGGCGTACGGACATCGGTCACCATCCTCTCCGCGACGCTGCCGGGATCCTCTCACCACGCAGCCCTGGATGACACCCCGGACACGCTCGGTGTCGGAGATAGGCTGTCGCCACGTGAGCATCCGCACCTACCACCCGCGCCGGGGACGGCTCAGCAGCCGACACCACGACGCGCTCGACCGGCTGTCCGACGCGTACCGGACCGTGGTCGCCGAGCTGCCGGCGCCGCTGGACCCGGCGGCGTTGTTCGGCCGGACGGCACCGGTGGTGCTCGACATCGGTTTCGGCATGGGCGACGCCACCGCGACGATGGCGGCGGCCGACCGCGACCGCGACTACCTGGCCGTCGAGGTGCACACCCCGGGCATCGCGAACCTGCTGGCGCTGATCGAACAGCACGCGCTGACCAACGTCCGGGTTGCCACCGGCGACGCCCTCGACCTGGCCCGCCGCTGCCTGCCCGAACGCAGCCTGGACGCGGTGCACGCGTTCTTCCCCGACCCGTGGCCGAAGGCCCGCCACCACAAGCGGCGACTGGTCCGACCCGAGCATGTGGCGCTGCTGCGCTCCCGGCTGCGGCCCGGTGGGCGGCTGCACTGCGCCACCGACTGGGCGCCGTACGCCGAGGCGATGCTGGCCACCCTGACCGCCGACCCGCAGCTGCGCAACCTGCACGACGGGTACGCGCCCCGGCCGGCGTACCGGCCGGAGACAAAGTTTGAACGGCGCGGGGTCCGCGCCGGCCGACCTGCGCTGGACCTGGTCTTCGAACGCGTCATGGGTACGCCCGACGACTGACGGGCGTACCCATGTTGGCGGCGGACGGCGGCGGCAGGCAGGATGGACAGACTTGACATCTCCCCCTGCTGAGGCAGGGAGATTCAACCCTCACGGATCGAGTTTTCTGCTTCGCCGACCACAGCCGACCCGAATCAACGGCGAGGGACGGGGTACCGCCCATCGGTCTTACACAGTCTCCACAGACGTTACTTCCCACCAGCCCGGCGGTAGGCCCGACCGGCTTGGTTGTCACCGGAAAGGCAACACCACGTTAGCACACTTGTTCGCATGCCGGATGTCCCGGTGTGCGGGTAGTGGACGTCGATCCGCCCCGGCGGCGAATCGACTTTCCCTGCCATGCTCCACAGGAGTCCGTTTCCTCCCCGGCCGCAACGCCGGAGTATCCACGGAAGGCATCTGATGACGCAGACCGCCCCGACTCTGACCGACCTGCTGCCGCGCGGCGCGGACCCGGACGCCGTCTACGAGGCGTTCGCCGGCTGGGCGGCCGGCCGTGGCCTGGAGCTGTACCCGCACCAGGACGAGGCGCTGATCGAGATCGTCTCCGGGGCGAACGTCATCCTGAACACCCCGACCGGCTCGGGCAAGAGCCTGGTCGCCACCGGCGCGCACTTCGCGGCCCTGGCCGACGACCGGGTCTCCTTCTACACCGCGCCGATCAAGGCGCTGGTGTCGGAGAAGTTCTTCGCGCTCTGCGAGATCTTCGGCGCGTCCGAGGTGGGGATGCTCACCGGTGACGCCAGCGTCAACGCCGACGCGCCGATCATCTGCTGCACCGCCGAGATCCTGGCCAACCTGGCGTTGCGCGACGGTTCCGCCGCCGACGTCGGCCAGGTGGTGATGGACGAGTTTCACTTCTACGCCGAGCCGGACCGGGGCTGGGCGTGGCAGGTGCCGCTGATCGAGCTGCCGCAGGCCCAGTTCGTGCTGATGTCGGCGACGCTCGGTGACGTGACCCGGTTCGTCGACGACCTGACCCGGCGGACCGGGCGGGCCACCGCCGTGGTCTCCTCGGCGCAGCGGCCGGTGCCGCTGATGTTCACCTACGCGACGACACCGCTGCACGAGACCCTGGAAGAGCTGCTCAGTACCCACCAGGCCCCGGTGTACGTGGTCCACTTCACCCAGGCGGCGGCGCTGGAGCGGGCCCAGGCGCTGATGAGCATCAACGTGTGCACCCGGGCGGAGAAGGACGCGATCGCCGCGGCGATCGGCAACTTCCGGTTCTCCTCCGGCTTCGGACGCACCCTGTCCCGGCTGGTCCGCCACGGCATCGGGGTGCACCACGCCGGCATGCTGCCCAAGTACCGCCGACTGGTGGAGACCCTCGCCCAGGCCGGGCTACTCAAGGTCATCTGCGGCACCGACACCCTCGGCGTCGGGATCAACGTGCCGATCCGCACGGTGCTGTTCACCGGCCTGTCCAAGTACGACGGGGTACGCACCCGACTGCTCAAGGCCCGCGAATTCCACCAGATCGCCGGGCGGGCCGGGCGGGCCGGGTTTGACACCCTCGGCACCGTGGTGGTGCAGGCCCCGGAGCACGTCATCGAGAACGAAAAGGCGCTCGCCAAGGCCGGTGACGACCCGAAGAAGCGGCGCAAGGTGGTCCGTAAGAAGCCGCCGGAGGGGTCGATCGGCTGGGGGAAACCGACCTTTGAGCGGCTGGTCGAGGCCGAGCCGGAGCCGTTGACCTCCAGCTTCCGGGTCAGCCACGCGATGCTGCTCAACGTGATCAGCCGGCCCGGCGACGCGTTCACCGCGATGCGGCATCTGCTCACCGACAACCACGAGGACCGGGCGGCGCAGCGCCGGCACATCCGCCGGGCGATCGCCATCTACCGGGCGCTGCGCGCCGGCGGGGTGGTCGAGCAGCTACCCGAGCCGGACGCCGAGGGCCGGCGGGTCCGACTCACCGTGGACCTGCAACTCGACTTCGCGCTCAACCAGCCGCTGTCGCCGTTCGCGCTGGCCGCGATCGAACTGCTCGACGTGGAGTCGCCGACGTACCCACTCGACGTGCTGTCGATCATCGAGGCGACGTTGGACGACCCCCGGCAGATCCTCTCCGCGCAGCAGCACAAGGCCCGCGGCGAGGCGGTCGCGCAGATGAAGGCCGACGGCATCGAGTACGAGGCCCGCCTGGAACTGCTCGACGAGGTCACCCACCCGAAGCCGCTGGCCGAGCTGCTGGAGATGGCGTACGAGACGTACCGGCAGGGGCATCCGTGGGTGGCCGACTACGAGCTGGCGCCCAAGTCGGTGGTCCGCGACCTGTACGAGCGGGCGATGACCTTCGTCGAGTACGTCAACTTCTACGGGCTGTCCCGGTCGGAAGGTCTGGTGCTGCGGTACCTGGCCGACGCGTACCGGGCCCTGCGCCAGACGGTGCCCGACGACGCCAAGACCGAGGAGCTGGTCGACCTCATCGAGTGGCTGGGTGAGCTGGTCCGCCAGGTCGACTCCAGTCTGATCGACGAGTGGGAGCGGCTGCGCAACCCGACCGACGACCCCGAGGCCGCAGTGGTTGCCGACGACCGGCCGCCGGCGGTCACCGGCAACCCCCGGGCCTTCCGGGTGCTAGTCCGCAACGCGCTGTTCCGCCGGGTGGAGCTGGCCGCGTTGCGCCGCTACGACGAGCTCGGCGAGCTGGACGCCGACTCCGGCTGGGACGCCGACGCCTGGGCCGACGCGCTGGAGCCCTACTTCGACGAGTACGACGAGATCGGCACCGGACCGGACGCCCGTGGACCGGCGCTGCTGCTGATCACGCAGGAGCGGGAGCGTTGGCTGGTCCGGCAGATCTTCGCCGACCCGGCCGAGGACCACGACTGGGGAATCAGCGCGGAGGTCGACCTCGCCGCCTCGGACGAGGCGGGCAGCGCGGTGCTGCACGTCACCGCCGTCGGTCAGCTCTGACGGTCAGCGTCGCTATCCCGGCCCGCGACCAGAGCTGAGTGATCACTTGCGCGAAATTCGGCCGACACGCCGGTAGCTGCCCTGCAGCACGTCAAGTGATCATGGCGGTGACCTCACCGGGCCCGCCCGGCGATCGGGACGGACGCCTCGGCGGCAAGAACGGCGTCGGCCGGGCCCAGTGAGGTCACCAGCAACCCCCTATCGTCCGGCGTTGCCACTGAATCCGCGACGATGAACACCCCGTTGTGGACCCCGACGCGGACGGCCGCACCTCCCGACGACCGCACCAGGACCGCACGCGCGTCCGGCAGGGGAACCGTCCCCACGTACGCCTCGAACACCTCGGCGACGGTGAACTGATCACCCCCGCTCCCGGCGCCGATAAATGCCTCGTGCTCGCCGTCGACCAGGCGCTGCACGTACCAGCTGCCCGGTTGCACCCAGAGCCGCATCGTGCGGTCGTCACCGAGGTCGACGGTGTCGACGACGACGTGACCGGCGGGTGGCCGCCACGACTCAGCCGGCCCCGGCTCGTCGCGCGGCACCAGGCTGACGACCACAGCCAGCGCCAGCGCGACACCGGCGAGACCGGCGACGGTACGGATGTTGCCCCGGGTCGCCGAGCTGTCCATCTGTCGATACTGTCATCCGGCACTGGCTGGTGAAGACCCGTCAGGGCCGGCCCTCGGCACCGGCCGTCTCGGCCAGGAACGGGAGCATCAGCGCGACCACCTCGTCGGGGAACTGGGTGTGCGGGTAGTGGCCGGCTCCGTCGATCATCGCCACCGTACCCAGGCCGGCAGGCAGCGCCGCGACGATCGCCTCGCCCTCGGCACGCGGGTCGGCCCAGTCCGGGTCAATCGTCCCTTCGATGATCAGTACCCGGCAGCGGACGTTGCCGAGCTGCGCACCGGCGTCGGCCGGGCTGGACTGGCCCATCTTCTGCAGCACCTTCATCCGGCCGGGCTCGCGCAGGCGTGCCTCGGTCCTAGCCAGCTGCTCGGCCCAGTCGGCCGGCCGCTGCCCGGGGAAGGCGACGTCGAGGTAGCGCAGCCACTGCCTGACGCTTCCGAACACGCCGGCGCCCAGCAGCCGGCTCATGCCCTGTCGGTACCGCTTAACGCGCAGGTCACCGAGGCTGATCGACTGTTTGCGGGTGAACGGCGCGAGCTCGACCACGGCGGTGACCAGCTCGGGTGCGGTGGCGGCGGCGATGGTGGCCGCCCCGCCGGAGATCGAGTGCCCGACCAGCACGGCCGGACCGCCCAGGTGCCGGATCAGCGCGACCAGGTCACCGGCGATGTCGGTACGGGAGTACGACGGCCAGCCGACGCTGGACTCGCCGGTGCCTCGCAGGTCGGTGGCGGCGACCCGGTAGCCGGCCGCGACCAGCTGCGCGACGACGAACCGGTACGCCGTGCGGCTCTCACCCATGCCGGGCGCGAGGACCACGAGTGGGCCGTCGCCGGCGACCTCGTAGGCGATGCGCCCGCCGTCGAGGGACAGGTACGCGGTCATCGCAACCTCCAGGCTGACAGCTAAATTTGATAGCCCTAAAGCTAACGGCATTAGCCAGCCATGTCAACCAGCACCACCCCACACGGTGCCGCACCGAGGCCAACCGACAACCCACAAACGCGGCGCAGCGTGATCAAACACTGGGCGCAGCGTCACCTCTCGATTAGAATGGGTGTACTAATCCGGCTCCTGACCTGGGAAGGAACGCCGTGATCGCACCCCCTCCTGCCACCGCTTCGACCCCCACCGCAGCACCGACCAACCCCGCCCCGGTCCCGTACGCGACCCTGCTCGGTTTCACCCGCTATGTCGGGCAGTCCGGGCCGGCGAAGGCCTCCTTCGTCGGCGGGCTGCGCCGGCAGCGGGCCAGCCGCTCCGGGTTCAACCCGCACGGGCAGCTGGTCAAGGCGCTCAAGGCCGACATCCGGTTCCGCACCGGCGGCAGCCACCTCGCCGCCGTGGTCGGGCAGGTCGCCCAGCGCTGGCAGCCGCTGTACGCGACCCTCGTCCCGGGTGCCCAGCGCTACCTGGAGTCGCTGGGAGACCTGAGCCAGGTGGAGCTGGCGCAGACCCACGACGCACTCGGCATGGTCGGCAACCTTCCCGTCAAGGTCAACCCCCACTTCGGCCTGCGGTACGCCGACGGGCACGCCGAAGCGGTCCGGATCCACTTCGACGACCAGCCACCCAGCCCCGACGCGTACACCGCGGCCCTGCACCTGATGGCCCGGCACATGGACCAGGTGCTGCCGCACGCCGAGCCGGTCCTGGTCGACCTACGGCGCGGCACCACCTTCCGGCGTCCGGACGTCACCTCCCGCCCCGACCAGGTGGAGCGCTGGCTGGCCGGTGAGGCCGCCGCCTTCACCGCCATCTGGTCCACCGCCGGCTGAGCCGTCCGGCGCATCGCCTCTCGATGCGAGCGCAGGGTGCGCCGGGGGTACGCCGCCACGTGCGGCGTATCCTCGGCCACCGGTGAACCTGTGGACCGAACTTCGAGCCGGTGCCGTCCTGTTCGAGGACGACACCGCCCTGGTGTTGAACAAGCCTTCCGGTGTGTCGGTGATGGGCGAACGGCACGGCACCGACCTGGCCCGCCTCGCCGAGGAGGCCGGTGAGCCGGTCTTCCCGGTGCACCGCATCGACAAGAACACCTCCGGGGCGATCCTGTTCGCCAAACAGCTGCGCCACCACGGCGACCTGACCCGGCAGTTCAACCGCCGTACCGTGGAGAAGGTCTATCTGGCCGTGGTGTCGGCCGCCGCCACCGATGCCGATGCCGCTCGCGCGCCGCTGCCCGACGTCGGCGTCGTCGACCTGCCGCTGAGCGTGGGCCGCAAGAACCGGGTCCGGGTCGCCGGTAACCGCGCCGACATCGGCTTCGACGCCGCCGCCGCGCGCTGGTCGCTCGCCGCCGGGGCCGAGTTCGACCACGTCAAGACCTATCCGTCGCAGAGCCGGATCACCGCCGTCACCGCCGGGTCCGACGGGGGCACCACCGGATCCGGTACGGCGGCAGCCGACGCCACGCACCGGCTGCTCGCCGTCGCGCCGCTGACCGGCCGCCGGCATCAGATCCGGGTGCACCTGGCCTGGATCGGCCACCCGATCGTCGGTGACCCGCTGTTCGACCGGGCCGCCGCTGCCAACGGCATGCGGACCCATCTGCACGCCTGGCGACTCGGCTTCGACACCACAGCCGGCAAGCGGGTCGACGTGACAGCGCCGCCGGACCCCGACTTCTGGCAGCCGGTGTCCGGCGGCGCACCCGCCCGGACCGAGCTGGACCGGGCGTACCAGCGGTTGCGCGGGTCCGGCTGACCTGGCGGACATCCGCGCCCCACTGGCCCGGCAGCGCGTCCGGCGGCTGCGGCGAAACCGTCCGGTGGGGCGCTGCCTCTCCGGTGGCGGGTCAGCTGGTCCAGCCGCCGTCCGAGGTGATGACGGCGCCGTTGACGTTGACCGCCTCGTCGCTGCCGAGCCAGGCGACCAGGGTCGCGACCTCGTCCGGTGCGGCGGTCCGGGTCACGTGACCGGCGAAGGACTTCGACAGTCGCTCGTACGCCCATTCGACCTTCGGTTGGGCGCTGCGGCCGATGTTCGTCTCCACCCCGCCGGGGCAGACAGCGTTGGTCCGGATGCCGTCCGCGCCGTACAGGAACGCCGTCGAACGGGTCAGTCCGATCAGGCCGTGCTTCGACGCCACGTACGCGGACCCGGCGACCGAACCGGTCAGCCCACCGATCGAGGCGATGTTGACGATCGCCCCCCGGGCAGCCGGGTGACCAGTTCGTCGATGTCGGCCTGCACGGTCACATCGGCGGTGACCAGGTCGGCGGCGTGTCCGGCGGCGGCAAGCAGCTTGCCGGTGCCGTCCAGCCCATCGGTGTCGACGTCGCAGCCGACCACCGTCGCTCCCTCTGCGGCCAGCCGCAGCGCCACCGCCCGGCCGATGCCGGAGCCGGCGCCGGTGACTAGCGCGACCTTACCCGCGTACCGCTGCTCGGACATGGGTTCCACCTCCTGTGGCGGCGCGGTCCGGACCGGTCGCCCGGACCCGCCCACGTCCACCCTTTCCCGGTGGGATCCCGGCCAGCCAGGCCCAAGGTCACGACCTTTCGGGCCGACCGGATCAGCCCCGGCCTTCGGAACGTTGATCCACGTAGTCGAGGGAACCGTCATTGTCGTCAAACCGGCCCGGAGACAACCATGTGGGTGCCCTCGACCGTGGCCACTCGACGCAGGCTCGCGCTGCCACGACCACCGCCAAGATCAGTTAAATGGCATGCTTGGTCGAGGCGACAAAGCGGGACCAGGCCGACGGGGCGAAGGTCAACGTCCCGCCGGCGCGGTCCTTGCTGTCCCGGACCAGCACCCGGCCGGGCAGGTTGTCGGCGACCTCGACACAGGCACCGCCGTTGCTGCTGCTACGGGTGGACGTGCGCCACACCGGCTCGCTCATGCTCATCGATCACTCTCAGGATCAGGTCACGGGACTGGTTACAGGGCAGTGCCCGCGCGCAGATCATCTCCCAGGCGAGCACCAGATGCCGGAGCTTGTCGGCGGTCTCGCAGACCCGCCCGGCCATCTGGTCGTCAATGTACGCCGCCGTTCCGCCGTCCGGCAGGGTCGCCAACACGAACGCCCCGGCCAGTCCCGGATGCAGCCCGGCGGAGAACGGCAGGACGCGCACGTGCACGGTCTGCCGGTGGCCGATGTCGACCAGATGCTCCAGCTGGTCCTTCATCAGCGCCGACGGACCGACCCGCAGCGCCGCCTCGCCGATGATCGCGGTCAGCGGCACCGGGTGCGGATGTGCCCGCTCCAGCGCCGCCGTCTGCCGTTCCAGCCGCTCCCGGGTCATCTCCTCGATCTGCACCTCGGTGTGCGTGCCGGCGGAGATGACCTCCCGGGCGTACGCCTCGGTCTGCAGCAGCCCCGGGATGAGCGAGTGCTCGAACCAACGCAGCTGCACCGCCCGGGACTCGTTCAGCTTCCACGGACGCATCCACGGAGCGACCGCCTCGCCGCGCGCCTGCTCGGCCAGCCGGCGCAGCTCGTCGCCGGTGCCGAGCACCCGGTCCAGGTTGACCGCCAGGTCGTCGGGCGGCAGTGAGCGCCCCGTCTCGTAGTGGCCGATCTGCGAACCGGTCACGTGCACCTGTGAGCCGAGCGCGTCCTGCGACAACCCTTTCTCGGTCCGCCGCAACCGCAGGATATGCCGAAACTCATTCACATTCGCCATCTGTTCCCCCACGACGATGAAGTAGTGACCCTATTACCGCCACACATCTTCCTGGCCGGGACACGGATAGTCCAGGGTGGAAGTCAGACCCGGAGGGAATGACCGGCAAGCGTTCCCTCCGGGGCACCCGAATCGCACTCTCCACGTAGGGGGAACAGTGCCCAGGAACGATGGAATCGGCGGGACGCCCCGGCTCGCCCGGTACACCTCGATCGGTACGCCACGCAATGTCGACTTGACACCGAACCGGCCTCCGCTGCCGAAGCGAACCCCTGGGCAGATCGACCCGGACCGCGACTGGCCGTTCCAGCTCAACGGCGCTCAGCCACGCTCCGCCGCGCTGGAAGCGGCGATCCGGCAGGCGAACGAGACGGCTCGTACGCATATCCCGAACCGGACCACCGGCGAGTGCCACCGGTGCGGCGGGGTGGTCGCGCCGTGCCGGCCGTCGCTGCGCGCCCTCGCCATCCTGGACCGGTGGGACCCGAGCTCGGCGCGACGGGTCCGAGCGGTGCTGCACCTCTCCGGCCTGATGCCGGCCGGCTATCCGCACGACAACGCAGGCAACGACCAGGGTGACGACGTCAACGACGAGTGACCAGCCCCCGTAGACACCCGGGGTGCTCCGCTCCCCCGCTCGCCGCGACCGGTCCCATGGCGGTCCTCTCCCCAGCCCCCGTCCGGGAGGGTCCGCCACGACGGCCGGTCCAGCGCGGCCGACCGGCCGCGTTCCCTGCCCGGGAGGCACCACCGAATGGGCGGGCGACGGAGCACCCCGGGCCATTCCCGACGTCCGCACGGGATCCTGGCGCATCGATCCGCACGGGATCCTGGCGCATCGATGTGAGGCTGAGATACCTATTCCGCGCCAGATAACGTATCTCAGCCTCACATCGCGGAGCGGCCGGGCGGGGAAGCGGCGGGGGCGGGAAGCGGCGGGGGCGGGAAGCGGCGGGGGCGGGAAGCGGGGAGCGACGGACAGCGCGCGGGGCAGTCGACGGCAGCGCCGTGGCCGGTTAAGCTCACCGGCAGCGCGTCGGGGATCGCGCCGAGACTCGCCGGAAGGCTCGAAGCCACCCCAGGTCCGAGGTTCGAGCGACGGACGCCGGAGCTCTGAATCCGCCCGTGCGAGTCCGGACGCAGAGCGAGGTTTCCCGTGAAGACGCTCCCCGACAATCCGCACCTGGATCACCTGCGGCAACAGGCCAAGGAACTGCTGGCCGGGCTGCGTGACGTCGATCCGACCGCGACCCTGGCCGACGCGCAGGCGGCGCTGGCCGGTCAGTACGGCTTCCATACCTGGCCGGAGCTCAAGGCCGAGGTCGACCGGATGCACGGGCAGGCCGACACCGCCGACCCGTCGCTTGCCCGGGCGGTCGCGGACCGCTTCGACCTGGGCAGCGTCGCCGGCCCGATGCGCTCGCTGGCCCGCCCGGACGACATCGGTCGCCGCTGGTCGATCACCACCGACCGGGGCCGCTTCACCATCCGTACGATGGACACCTGGCTGCCGATCGTCGACGCCGACACCGACGTCGCCCTGCAGCTGGCCGCCGCAGCGGCCGGTGTGCTGCTGCCGACCCCGGTACGCAGCCGCGACGGCGAGGTCGTCGAGTCCGTAGGTGGTCACCGGTGGCGGGCGTACCACCAGCTGCCAGCCGGGCCGCCGCTCGCGGCCCCGGTGAGTGCGGCGGTCGCCGGTGCGGTCGGCGACGTACTCGCCACGCTGCACGGCCTGGCGTTGCCGGTCGACCGGGTCAGCCCGTGGCACGCCAGACGGCTCGGTCCGGCCAGTTGGGCCGGGCTGGCGGCCACCGCGACCGCCCGGCAGGCACCCTGGGCCGGGCTGCTGGCGGCGGCGGTGCCGGCCCTGGAGGACCTGGCGGCGGTCGGCCGCGACGTGCCGGTGCCGGATCCGGTGCTGACCCACAACACGCTCGGGCCGGCGCAGACCCGGCTCGCCCCCGACGGTCGCCTCGTCGTCGTCGGCTGGGAGCACGCCGGTGGCCAGCCGCCGGCATGGGAGGTGGCGAACGCACTGCTGGACTGGGCGGTCGCCCCGCACGGTCGGGTCGACGCCGTCGGTGCGCGGGCGCTGGTCGACGGCTACCGTCGGCGGGCCGGTGGCGTGCCGACACGGTGCCTGGCCGATTTCCGGGGCGCGGCGACCGGTCTGGTCAACTACGTGTACGAGCAGGTCGAGGCGGCGTTGGCGGCGGAGACGACCGAGGATCGGCGGTACGCCGACCGCGGCGTCCGCCACCTGCTGACGCACCTGCCGACCCGTACCACCTTGGAGCGCCTGCTCGACGCGGTGGCCTGAGCCAGGGACGGGTGGCCGGAAACCCAGGCGACCGGGCGAGGGGCGGCGGGTATCGTGGGCAACGCCATGAACCCGCCCTCCGCCGCGCGCTCCGCCCCTGAACTGCTGAAACTCCTCCCCGAGCTGACGCTTCGTGACGAGCGGCGGCTGCGGCGACGCCTCGACGGAGTGCGCAAGGTCCGGGATCCGCAGGCCCGGCAGTCGGCAATCGACGAGATCGCCAGCGCGGTAGCGTCGGCCCGGCAGGCGGTGCAGCGGCGGCGGGACGCGGTGCCGCAGGTCAGCTACCCCGCCGGGCTGCCGGTCAGCGAACGCGCCAGGGACATCGCAGCGGCGATCCGCGACCACCAGGTGGTGATCGTGGCCGGCGAGACCGGCTCGGGCAAGACCACCCAGATCCCGAAGATCTGCCTGGAGCTGGGTCGTGGGGTGCGCGGGCTGATCGGGCACACCCAGCCGCGTCGGCTGGCCGCCCGTACCGTCGCCGACCGGATCGCCGACGAGCTCGGCACCACGCTGGGCGACGTGGTCGGCTACAAGGTCCGGTTCAACGATCAGGTCGGCGGCCAGACCCTGGTGAAGTTGATGACCGACGGGATCCTGCTGGCCGAGCTGCAGCACGACAAGATGCTGCGCCAGTACGACACGTTGATCATCGACGAGGCCCACGAGCGCAGCCTGAACATCGACTTCATCCTCGGCTACCTCAAGCAACTGCTGCCCCGCCGCCCCGACCTGAAAGTGGTCATCACCTCGGCGACGATCGACCCGCAGCGCTTCGCCGACCATTTCAGCGAGCCGGGCCGGCCACCGGTGCCGGTGGTCGAGGTGTCCGGGCGTACCTATCCGGTGGAGGTCCGCTACCGGCCGCTGCTGCGCGAGACCGTCGACCCGGACGACCCCGACGCCACCCCGGGCACCGTGACGCTCGACCAGGTCGACGGGATCGGCGCGGCGGTCGAGGAGCTGGCCGGCGAAGGCCCCGGTGACATCCTGGTCTTCCTCAGCGGCGAGCGGGAGATCCGCGACGCCGCCGACGCGCTGGGCAAGCTGGTCGCCAACCGGCCCCGGCTGCGCGATACGGAGATCCTGCCGCTGTACGCCCGGTTGTCCGCCGCCGAACAACACCGGATCTTCCAGCCGCATCCGGGCCGGCGGGTGGTGCTGGCGACGAATGTCGCCGAGACGTCGCTGACCGTGCCGGGCATCAAATACGTGATCGACCCGGGTACGGCGCGGATCTCCCGCTACAGCAACCGGCTCAAGGTGCAGCGGCTGCCGATCGAACCGGTGTCGCAGGCGTCGGCCAACCAGCGAAAGGGCCGCTGCGGGCGCACCTCCGACGGCATCTGCATCCGGCTGTACGACGAGGCCGACTTCGAGTCGAGACCGGAGTTCACCGATCCGGAAATCCTGCGGACCAACCTGGCCTCGGTGATCCTGCAGATGACGTCGATCGGGCTGGGCGACATCGCCGCGTTCCCGTTCGTCGAGCCGCCGGATCGCCGACAGATCACCGATGGCGTCGCGCTGCTGCACGAGCTGGGCGCGATCGAGCCGCCCGCGCCGGGCCTGCCGCCCCGGTTGACCCAGGTGGGCCGACGGCTGGCGCAGCTGCCGGTGGATCCCCGGCTGGGCCGGATGGTGCTCGCGGCCGAGGGCAACGGCTGCGTCGACGAGGTCGCGGTGATCGCCGCCGCGCTGTCCATCCAGGACCCCCGGGAGCGGCCGGCGGAGCAGAAACCCCAGGCCGACCAGGCACACGCCCGGTTCGCCGATCCCGAGTCCGACTTCGTCGCGCTGCTCAACCTGTGGCGCTACCTGCGGGAGCAGCAGCGGGAGCGGTCCGGCAGCGCGTTCCGGCGGATGTGCCGGGCCGAGTTCCTCAACTACCTGCGGGTACGGGAGTGGCAGGACATCCACAGCCAGATCCGGCAGGTGCTGCGCGGGATGAACGTACCGGTCGACCGGGGCGGTGAGCCGGCCGCGCCGACCGCCGTACACCAGTCGCTGCTGGCCGGCCTGCTGTCGCACGTCGGGGTGAAGGATCCGGCCAAGCCGGAGTACCTGGGTGCCCGGGGAGCCAAGTTCGCGGTCTTCCCCGGCTCGGCGCTGGCCCGCCGACCGCCCCGTTGGGTGATGGCCGCCGAGCTGGTCGAGACGTCCCGGCTGTGGGCCCGTACGGTCGCCAGGATCGAACCCGGGTGGGTCGAGGCGCTCGCCGGTCACCTGGTGAAACGCTCGTACAGCGAGCCGCACTGGGAGAAGAAGCAGGCGGCGGTGATGGCCTATGAGAAGGTCACTCTGTACGGCGTACCGCTGGTCGCCGGACGTAAGGTGACCTTCGGCCGGGTCGATCCGGCGCTGAGCCGGGAGCTGTTCATCCGGCACGCCCTCGTCGAGGGCGACTGGCACACCCCGCACCGGTTCTTCCACGACAACCGGGCGTTGCTCGACGAGGTCGGCGAGCTGGAGGAACGGGTCCGCCGCCGGGACATCGTGGTCGACGACGAGACCCTGTTCGAGTTCTACGACCAACGGCTTCCGGCCGAAGTGGTCTCCGGCCGGCACTTCGACAGTTGGTGGAAGAAGGCCCGCCGGGACCGGCCCGACCTGCTCACCTTCGACCGGGACATGCTGGTCAACCAGGGCAAGGGCCGCATCGACCCGGCGGACTTCCCGGACGAGTGGCACTCCGACGGGGTGGCGCTGCCGCTGACGTACCGCTTCGAGCCCGGTACCGGGACCGACGGGGTGACCGTCGACGTGCCGTTGGCGATGCTCAACCAGGTGCCGGACGACAGTTTCGACTGGCACGTGCCCGGGTTGCGGGAGGAGCTGGTGGTGGCCCTGATCCGGTCGCTACCGAAGCAGCTGCGCCGCAACTTCGTGCCGGTGCCCGACTTCGCCCGCGCGGTGCTGGCCGCCATCAAGCCCGGCGCCGAGCCGCTGCTGGACGCGCTCGGCCGGGAACTGCGGCGGCTGACCGGCGTCGTGGTGCCGCACGACGCCTGGGACCTGACAAAGGTGCCGCCGCACCTGCGGGTCACCTTCCGGGTGGTCGACGAGAACGACAAGCCGCTGGCCGAGGGGAAGGACCTGGCCACGCTGCGCCGCGAGCTGACCACCGAGGTACGCAAGGTGGTGGCGGCCGCCGCGCCGGACGTGGAGCGGCGCGGGCTGCGCGAGTGGACCATCGGCACGCTGCCGCGCAGTGTCGAGCAGGACCGGGTCGGCTACCGGATCACCGCGTACCCGGGTCTGGTCGACGAGGGTGCCAGCGTCGCGGTCCGGGTGTTCGACAGCGCCGCCGTGCGGGACCGGTCGATGTGGGCCGGCACCCGGCGGCTGCTGCTGCTCACCCTGCCGTCGCCGGCGAAGTTCGTCTCCGGCCGGTTGTCCAACCAGGACAAGCTGGCATTGAGCCGCAACCCGTACCGCAACGTCGTCGAGCTGCTGGACGACTGCGCCGGGGCGGCGGCGGACCTGCTGATGACGCAGGCGGGCGGGCCGGCCTGGGACGCCGAAGGCTTCGTCGCGCTACGCGAGCAGGTCCGCGCCGGGCTGGTCGACGTCACGGTCGAGATCGTTTCCCGGGTACGCCAGGTGCTGGCGGCGGCGTACGCGGTGCAGCAACGGCTCGGCCGTACCACCGATCTCGCGCTGGTGGCCGCGCTCACCGACGTCCGCGAGCAGCTCGCCGCCCTGGTCTATCCGGGGTTCGTGACCGCCACCGGGTACGCCCGGCTGGCGGACCTGCCGCGCTATCTGACCGCGATCGAACGCCGGTTGGAAAAGCTGCCGCAGAATCCGCGCCGGGACCGCGACCAGCAGGCCAGGATCGACACGGTACGCCGGGAGTACCAGCAGATGCTCGACGGGTTGCCGCCGGCCCGGCACAACACCGAAGCCGCCCGGCGGATCCGCTGGATGATCGAGGAGCTGCGGGTCAACGTGTTCGCGCAGGCGTTGGGTACCCCGTACCCGGTGTCGGAACAGCGGATCTACCGGGTGATGGACGAGGCCGAGCAGGCCGAGTGAGTCAATCAGTTCCGTTGCAGGGTGAGCACAGACAGCCCGGCGACGGCGTCGATGTCGTACCGGTCGGTCGCGCCCGCCCAACCCTGGCCGGTGAAGACCGCACCGGGGGCGATGCCGTCGTGGCTGCGGGTGTCGATGGTGGCACTGGCCGCCCCGGACCCGAACCGGACCTGGGCCGGCGGCCCGTCCGGGGCGTTGATCACGAACTGGTTGGCACCGCCGGTCATCCGCACCGGCAGGGTGCCGTCCGGCGCGGGCAGGGACAGCTCGATGCGGGCCGCCCCGCCGACGATGTCCACTCCGCTCAGTTCAGCATCGGTCAGGTCGATCGAGTGTTCCGCGACGCCGCCGGTGAGCCGCAACTGCCAGCGCACCGACGAGTGCAGCTCGATGTCGACGACACCGGGCCCGGGCTGGTCGTTCGGCACCAGGTGCAGCTTGATCCGGTCGCCGTCGGCGATCACCCGTGGTTGCACGTCGGCGTCGATCGGGGTTCGGATCCGGTACAGGTCGTCGCCGAGGTCGGCGGCCCGGATGCTGACCGTCGTGGTACCGCTGACCAGGTTGAATTCGGCCTGCTGTAGTTCGCCGAGCGGGCCGGTCACCAGGCGTTCGGTGGCGGGCTCCGGGGCGACGGTGGCCGGGTCGACCGCATCGGAGCCGGCGGTTGGCGACGGGGAGTCGGCGGCCGGCGACGGGGAATCGGCGGTTGGCGACGGGGAATCGGCGGTTGGCGACGGGGAATCGGCGGCCGGCAACGGGGAATCGGCGGCGACGGTGTCCGAGGCGGTCCGCAGCGTGTCAACGACGCCGGCCCCGACCAACGCGGCGACGAGGAACAGCGCCACCAGCCCGGTGACGACCATCGCTAGTCGGCGCGGACCGCGACCGGTCGGCACGGACATGTCTGGTTCCGAGTCGAAGGACGGTACCGCCGGAGTGACCGGTTCCGGTCGGTCCAGTTCCCGGGCCAGCCACGGTGGCGGCGGCACCAGGCGCGGCGGCACGGTCACCGGCTCGTCGAGGTCGAGGCGCTGCGGGTTGTTGGCCGGTTCAGGTGGATACCCGGCCGTGGGACCATGCCAGGCAGGATCGGGTCGCCGCATCGGATTGGGTTCCCGTGCCGGCGCTGGACCCTGCACCTCGCCGAGTTCGATCGCGGCTGGTTCGCCCCCCTGTGCCGGTCGCTGCATGACTGCCCCTCCTCGGCGTTCGCGGGCGCGGCGCACCGTTGTGCCCGTACAGCAGTACGCAGCCGGACGTTGCGCGGATCGATGCCGGTGCCGGAAAGTTCCGGCCGCCGGCCGCAACCTGACCTTGGGCTCAGCGGTCACTCATACTCGGTGGCAGGGCTCGCGTCCACCCCCGCCTACCGGCGCGGGCCCGGAGGACAGTGATGCGCATTCAGGTCGAAACGAGCATCCCACCCGAATTGTCCGAACCAACCTGGCAGTTGTACACCACGGCGTTCGACGAACTCCGGGTCACCGCGGTCCAACGGCACGTGATGTACCGGGTCGAGTTCGACCAGGTGCTGAGCGACACCCGGGTGCTGAAGTATCTGGGGCGCGACGACCGGTCCCCCGATCTGCTGACCGCGCTCGCCACCTTCACCAACGAGCTGGAGTCCATGCCGCTGATCTCCCCGGACTACTTCGCCCACCGCTGGCCGGACCTGTACGCGCAACGCCGGATCTGGTACATCGGCTTCTTCGCCGTCCATCCGCGGTACCGAGGCAGCGGCATCTTCGAATCGGTGATCGCCGACATGTGGCAACGCGTGCAGGACAGCGACGGGGTCGCGGCGTTGGACATCTGCCGCCGCAACGACCAGATCGGGCTCGGCCGGGCCATCCATCAGACCTTGGGGACGTTGACCGAGGGAGCGCGGGCGACCCGGCTGGACGAGCAGACGTTCTGGCTCTACGAGTTGCCGCCGCGCCCCTGAACCTGTCCGGCAGCCGGCACCACTGGCCCGTCCACCGGGTCGGCGGGTCGGTCTGCCCACCGTCGGGCGAACTCAGCCGGGCCGACCGGCTCTCCCCAGAGCCTGCCCTGCCCGAACAGCACGCCGAGGACGGCCAGCACGCCCTGCTGCAGCGGGGTCTCCACCCCCTCGGCGACCACGGTCAGGTGCAGGGCGCTGCTCATCGCCACCACCGCCCTGACAATCTCCTCATCCTTGGCGCTCTGGCCGAGGCCGGCGACGAACGCCCGGTCCACCTTGACCCCGGTGACCGGATGCTTGCGTAGATAGCCCAACGCGGAGAACCCTGTGCCGAAGTCGTCGACGACGACCCGAATTCCCCGCTGCCGCAGGTCAGCCAGCACCTGGCCGGTCGCGCTGGTCGGGTCGATCATCACCGACTCGGTGATCTCCAGGACGACGGCGGAGGCCGGCACCCGGTGACGGTCGAGCGCATCGTCCAACGCCCGGATCAGACCCGGGTCACGCAACTGGCGGGGCGACACGTTGACCGACATCCAGAAATCTGCCGTCACCGTGCCGTCCGCCCGCCACTGCGCCAGTTGCCGCAACGACCGGTCGAGCACCCAGCGTCCGATCGGGCCAATCAGCCCGGTGTCCTCGGCGATCGGGATGAACACCGCCGGTGAGATGCTGCCCCGGCCCGGATGTTCCCAGCGCAGCAGTGCCTCGGCGCCGATCAGGCTGCCGCTTTCCAGGTCGACGATCGGTTGAAAGGCGATGCGCAGATCGTCCTCGCTGAGGGCGATCCGCAGGGCCTGTTCGATCTCCACCCGCTCGCGGACCCGCTCGTGCATCGACGCGTCGAACATCACCCAGCGGCCGCGGCCGTCGGCCTTCGCCTGGTACATGGCCGTGTCGGCGTCGCGCAGCAACGCGTCGGCGGTCACCGGCGGATCGTTGCCCGCGCCATCGTCGTCTAGGTGGGTCCCGGCGATCCCGACCGAGACGGTGATCACCGCCTCGACCTGCCTGATCCGCAGCGGTTCGTGCACACAGTCGATGATCCGGTCGGCCAGCGCCACGGCCTGCGCGCGGCTGCCCAACTGGACCACGACGAACTCGTCCCCACCGACCCGGGCGACCGTCGCCGCGGCCGGCAGCGCCGCCCGCAGGCGGGCCGCCATCTGCGCGATCAGCTGGTCGCCAGCGTGGTGCCCCCACGAGTCGTTGACCAGCTTGAAGCCATCGAGGTCGAGGAAGAACACCCAGACCCCGGCATCCGCTGGCCGACCGATGGTGAGCAGCCGGCGCACCTCGGCGGCGAGCATCAACCGGTTCGGCAGGCCGGTCAGCGGGTCGTGGGTGGCGCGGTGTTCGTAGCGCCGTTGCGCGGCGGCGTACCCCTGGACGGCGGAGACCGCCCGCATCATCAGCAGCACTACCATGGCGGCGCCGCCCACGCCGAGTGCCAGCCGGTCGGCTGTCGACCGGCCAGAGACGAAGACGGTGAGCACGAACGGCGCGGCCAGCGCCGGGCCGATCAGCAGCAGCCGCTGCCAGGACCAGGCCTGCACCGGCAGTCGGGCCGCCTGGCCGAGGTCGACCACGGAGGGGTGCAGGGCGGCGGCGCCGATCAGCAGGAAGCCGAGCATGAAGGGCAGATCCAGCAGCCGGGATCCGGTGAGCTGACCGGAGACTCCGATGATGGCGTACAGCACGTCGCCGACCACCAGCAGACTCATGGAGGCGACCAGTAGCAGGTAGCTCGGCCGCCGTACGGCGGTGGTGAAGGCCAGGCTGACCAGCAGCAGGATCAGGATCACGTCGAAGATCGGATACAGCGCGGCGAGCGCCGAGACCAGGGCCGGCCGGTCGGTGATGCTGCCCGCCGGCACCGCCAGCAGCAGTACGGAGCACAGCGCCGCGCCGATGAAGACGATCAGACCGTCGATCACCGCGTGTGACGGCAGCCGGCCCCGGGTGCGCAGCAGCCCGGCCAGGCCGAGCAGCATGAACAGGTAGCCCGGCACGGTGGCGGCGTCGGCGGTCAATGCGTACGGCCCGTCCTGCTCGACCGCCCACGGCCGGGCCAGCGCCCCGGTGAGGAAGCACACGCAGGCGACGGCGAGCAGCCGCCAGGCCCAGCGGGGCTGGGCTCGGTGCCAACGAGGGCCCAGGGTCACGGCGAGCGCGCCACCGACCCCGGCGACGGTGAAGGCCGGTCCGGCGATCATCGGCGTGTCGAACGCCGCGTAGAGCGCGGCGGCGACAACGCCGAAGGCCAGGAACACCAGTGCCGGCAACGACGACGACAAGGCCCGTCCCGTCCCCGGCGCTGCGGGTCGCGTCACGATGGCCCCTGCGCACATGTCATTCACCGGCTGATTCGTCGAACAGGCCGACACCATACCAAGGTGACGGGGCGGTCAGCCTGGTCAGGCCGGGCCACCACGGCGGGGCCGATCGGTCGCGGCTGATGGCCGCTGCCACACCGCCAACCAATCGTCCGCTTGGCATACGCACGGGTGGATATCGCCGGTTTGACGTGCGAAGTCGGTGGATATGTTGGCCCGGTGCCTGCCACCCCTCCCTCGCCGGGCCGGCTGCCGTCGCTGACCGGGCTGCGGTTCGCCGCAGCGCTGCTGGTCTTCGGCGTGCACGCCTACTCGTTCATCCCGTTGGCTGACCCGCCGGCCGACCAGGTCGCCGGCATCCTGTTCAACGGCGGTGACCTGGGCGTCTCGTTCTTCTTTGTGCTGTCCGGCTTCGTACTCACCTGGTCGGTCCGCCCCGGCTACCGGCCGGGCCGGTTCTGGTGGGGACGCCTGGCGCGCGTCTACCCGGCGCATCTGGTCGCCCTGGTGCCGGCCGTCGTCGGCCTGATGCTGACGGCACGACTGCCGGACATCTGGCCGCGGCTGCTGGCCTTCTCGGCACCGCTGGTCCAGGCCTGGCATCCGTCGGACGTGTACTACCTGGGGATCAACCCGGTCACTTGGTCGCTCTCCTGCGAAATGGCGTTCTACCTGGCGTTCCCCCTGCTGTACGCGGGACTGCGCCGGCTCGGCACGACGGCGTTGCGGGCCACCGCCGTCGCCCTGCCGGCCGCCGTCTGGCTGATGCCGGTGGTGGCCGACCTGCTGATCGCGGCGGAACACCGCCGCTGGTTCGTCTACATCTTCCCGCCGGTACGGATGTTGGAGTTCCTGCTCGGCATCGTGCTGGCGCTGCTGGTGCGGCGGAGCGCCTGGCGAGGTCCGGGACTGCCGGTGGCCACTGCCCTGTGGGTGGCGAACTATCTCGCCGTCGAGTGGCTGCCGGCGCAGGCCCGCGACACCGCGGCGACGATCGTGACGATCGGTCTGCTGGTCCCGGCGGCGGCACTGGCCGACCTGCACGGCCGGCGGTCCTGGTGGCGGCACCGGGTCGCGGTCCATCTGGGCGAGGTGTCGTACGCGTTCTTCCTGCTCCATCTCGTGGTGATCGTGACCGTGATGCACCTCGTCGGCCGGGACCGGGAGTGGACCGCCTGGCAGGCGGTCGGGTTGACGCTGGCGTTCCTGGTCGGGTCCTACCTGTTGGCGGTGCCGCTGCACCGGTGGGTTGAGCTGCCGGCGATGCGTCGACTCAGGCCGACTCCGCCGGCAACTCCGCCCGGGCTCCGGGCCGGACCGCCGCCCGGACCGCAGGAGCGGGACCGGCGGCAGACCGGATCGGATCCCCGGCGGGACGCTCTCACCGGTTGACTACGCTCGCCGACGGGGCGGCACCGCACGCCGATGGGAGGCACCATGGACAGGCCAGTGGGTGGGTTCGACGCACAGCTCGGCGTTCGGGCCGAAGAGATCTCCGCGGAGCGGGTGGAGCTGCGGCTGCCGGTGACCCCGGCGCTGCACCAGCTGTTCGGGATCGTGCACGGCGGGGTGTACTGCGCGCTGGTGGAGAGCGCGGCGAGCATCGGCGCGGCGACCTGGCTCGGTGACGAGGGCCGAGTGGTGGGGGTGGCCAACCAGACCGACTTCCTGAAGGCGGTCTCCGGCGGGGAACTGATCGCCGTCGGCACGCCGGTCCACCGCGGCTACAGCCAGCAACTGTGGCAGGTCCAGATCACCGACGGTGACGATCAGCTGATCGCCCGGGGTCAGGTGCGGCTGCAGAACCTCCGGCCGGGAGGCGGCCGCCGCTCCTGACATCGCCCGCTGCCCGCCCAGCCACGACAGCCCGCCCATTGGTCCGGTGATCCGGCGAACCGGACACCTCTCCGGCCCGTACACACTGGCAGGAGGCGATGAGACATGGGCATCATGGTAAACCCTGCACGCCGTGACACGACCGGTTCCGACCTCTACATCCTGCGCGGTCTGCTGTGGTGCGGCGACCGCCTGTTGATTCCGGCCAGCACCGACGACGGCACCCGCCACTACGCCTGCCCCGACACGGAATGTGACCGTTCCCTGATCAACGCCGAGGAGATCGAACAGCAGGTGTGGCAGCGGTACGTACAGTTGAACGCCGACGCCGCCGACGTGGTCAGTCGCGACCAGCGGCGGGCGGCGCTGGTCGGCGTCCTGGCCCGGATCACCGTCGGCACCAGCCTGGTGGGGCTGGACTACGGCTGGCGGGACTGACCGCAGCCTGGACCGCCACTCGCTACCGGGACGGGCCGGTCACAGCACGAACGCATCGGTCCACAGCTGCCCGGACCGGCCGGTCAACGCGCCCAGCAACGCGACCGCCTGGCCGTCGGTGAGTGAGGCGACGTAGTCGATGATCGCCCGGCCCTGAGCGGCGGCGGCCAGGCCGTCCACCCGACTGCGGCCCGGGGCACCGGTCAGGCCGTCGCGCGGGGCACCGCCCGCCCCGGACGGGGTGTCGCTGCCGACGGTCGCAGCCAGCTCGGCCTCGGCCAGCTCGACCAGGTCGTGCAGCCGGCGGGGCAGCCGCCCCTGCTCGTCCGGGTCGGTCACCCAGGCGTGCAGCGCGTCGACCAGGGTGGCCAGCAGATCGGCCTGACCACGCTGGTGCAGCGCCAGGTCCGGCCGGGCGAGGACGAACCGGTGGTGCACGAACTTGAGCACCTGCACCTCGTGCCACTGGGCGGTGGCCAGCAGCACGTGGCCGGAGCGTACCGGCGGGTCGGCGGTGACGCCGATCGCGCCGACCAGTCGCCGGGTCCACCGCGCGGAGAACGTGCTGATGCTCTCCTCCGCTTCGATCGACCCGTCGAACGGCACCATCAGCAGGCCGTCCACCAGCTCCTGACGGACGTGTTCGACGGCGGCGGCGAACGCCTCGTCGGAGGCGATCCAGCTGTCCTTGCGGTGCAGCTGGCGGCGGAGCCGCTCGATGGACCGGCCGGGGCGGTGCGCGCTGGCGGCGATCTCCGCGTCGGTGAGCTCCCGCAGCTCGGCGGCGGAGCGCTGCCAGGTGACGAGTTCACCGGCGACCGGGCCCTGCTGCAGTACGCCGACCCGGTGGAAGTCCTCCACGTCGTGGATGGCGTACGCGATGTCGTCGGCGGTATCCATTATCGACGCTTCGACGGTCTGTTGCCACGGCTCGATCACCCCGGCGAACGGCGCGCGGGCCTGCCGCAGGTCGGCCGCCTCGGTGGTGTAGGCGCCGAACTTGACCGACCCCACCGCCGGATCGTCGGGCGCGACCGCGGCACCACGGGGCGCCGGACGCAGCAGGCTCGGATGCGGCTGCGGATAGGTGCGCCGGGTCCACGGGTACTTGAGCATCGCGGCCCGCACCGCTGCGGTCAGGTCCAGACCGACGGCCGCCTCGCCCCGGATCTCGGTGCTGGTCACGATCCGGTAGGACTGGGCGTTTCCCTCGAACCCGTCCGGCAGACCGAGCCGGTGCCGGGCCACCCGGTCCAGCACCCGTTCACCGAGGTGCCCGAACGGTGGGTGGCCCAGGTCGTGGGCAAGCGCCGCCGCCTCGACCACGTCCGGATCGCAGCCGCCGAGTTCGTCGAGCAGGGTCCGGTGCCGTTCGTCGGCCGTCAGCCGCTCGGCGACGGCCCGGCCCACCTGGGCCACCTTGAGGCTGTGGGTGAGCCGGTTGTGCACCAGCAGGCCGGAGCCGCCCGGGCTGATCACCTGGGTCACGCCGCCGAGCCGGGCGAAGAACGGTGAGGAGACGATCCGGTCCCGGTCGGCCCGGAACGGACTCGCCGCCAGATCGCTGGCGGCGGCGGCCCGTCGGCCGGACAGGCGGCGGGCACGGAGGTCCCCGGCCGGCGGGGTGGCCGACCGGACTGCTGCTGGTGCCAGGTCCACCAGCAGACGCTAACCCGGCGCCGGTGCGATACCTGGTCCGGGGTGGCATTTCGGCGCTGTCGAAGGAACATTTACCGGTTTCCAACAAAGGAATGGCTTGAGCTGATTGGTCCGGCGTCGTAAGGTTCCGCTTCAGCAAGGTCATCCGTCCTTGCCGGGCCGTTCCCGCGGCCCTGCTCGGCTCGCGCACCAGAAACCGCCGCAGGGGACGACTCGATGCGCCGTGCTCGAACTCCGACGGAGTTGACGCTGACCGAGGAGTTCTTCCTGGTTGCGCTCGACGACAGCACCGGCCGGCCGATGGCCGGCCGGGATCTGCTCGGTGCCGGGCTCGCCGGCGCCGCGATCGCCACGCTGATCCTCGCCGGTCGTGCCGAGGTCCGCGACGACCTGCTGGTGCCGGTTGACGGGCAGCCGCTCGGTGACCCGGTCGCCGACCCGCTGCTGGCCGAACTGCGGCTGGAACAACGCCAACCGGTGCCGGACTGGATCGCCCTGATGCGACCAGGGCTGCCCGGGGTGGTCGCTGAGGATCTGGAGACCCTCGGCGTGCTGCGCACCGAACAGGTCCGCCATCCGGTGACCCGCCGGATGACGACCCGGTTCCCGGCGATGGATCCGGTCCGCGCGGTCGGCCCCCGGGTCCGGCTCGGCCACGCCCTCGGCCGGGTCGTCGCGGTCGACGCCCGGACCGCCGCGCTCGCCCAGATCGTCCGCGCCACCGGCACCGAAGGCTGGTTCGTGACCATGTACGGGGCGACGGTACGGCGGCAGCTGGCGGCCACCGCGAGCCGGCTCGACCCGCAGCTGGCGGTGGTGGTCGACGCGATCAACCACCCGGCGCCACGGTCCCGGCTGCCGGTGCGGCTGTGGCCGCAGCGGGACACGTCGATCGCCTGGTGACCTGCGCCGTCGACCGGGTCGCGTGGTGGCGCGACACCGACCGCCGGTAGCCGGCAGAATGCTCCCCGGACCACCCACCGTGGTCCCCGGCACCGGCCGCAGGACGGGTGCCGGCCACAGGCATCGGGCCGGGCGGGAGCACCCCCGCCCGGCAGCCGGGAGTTGGAGCGGGGCACGCGACGTGACCACAGCGATTGATCAGCGGATCGCCGAAGAACTGGGAGTACGGGCCGGGCAGGTGGCGTCCGCCGTCGAACTGCTCGACGGCGGCGCGACGGTGCCGTTCATCGCCCGGTACCGCAAGGAAGCCACCGGGATGCTCGACGACGCGCAGCTGCGTACCTTGGAGGAACGGCTGCGCTACCTGCGCGAGCTCGACGAGCGCCGCGACGCGATTCTGGAGTCGATCCGCAGCCAGGGCAAGCTCGACGAGGCGCTGACCGCGCAGATCATGGCGGCCGACTCGAAGGCCCGGCTGGAGGACATCTACCTGCCGTACAAGCCGAAGCGGCGAACCAAGGCGCAGATCGCCCGCGAGGCAGGCCTGGAGCCGCTCGCGGATCTGCTGCTCGGCGATCCGGGTCAGGACCCGCGGACCGCGGCCGCCGGCTACGTCGACGCAGACAAAGGTGTGGCTGACGCGGCGGCGGCGCTCGACGGCGCGCGGGCGATCCTGGTGGAACGCTTCGCCGAGGACGCCGACCTGATCGGTGGGCTGCGGGAGCGGATGTGGTCGCGGGGCCGGCTCACCTCCCGGGTACGCGAGGGCCGGCAGACCGAGGGGGCCAAGTTCGCCGACTACTTCGACTTCGCCGAGCCGTTCACCAGGCTGCCGTCGCACCGCGTGCTGGCCATGTTCCGGGGGGAGAAGGAACAGGTCCTCGACCTGACCATGGAGCCGGAGGAGGTGCCGGCCGACGCCGTCGCCGGGCCGAGCAGCTACGAACCGATCATCGCCGGCCGGTTCGGCATCAGCGACCAGGGCCGGCCGGCGGACAAGTGGCTGGCCGACACCGTCCGCTGGGCGTGGCGTACCCGGATCCTGATCCACCTCGGCGCCGACCTGCGGATGCGGTTGTGGCAGGCGGCCGAGGACGAGGCGGTCCGGGTGTTCGCCGCCAACCTGCGGGACCTGCTGCTGGCCGCGCCGGCCGGCAGCCGGGCCACGATGGGTCTGGACCCGGGCGTACGCACCGGGGTGAAGGTGGCCGTGGTCGACGCAACCGGCAAGGTGGTGGCCACCGAGACGGTTTACCCGCACGAGCCGCGCCGGCAGTGGGACGCCTCCATCGACACGCTGGCGAAGTTGGCCGCCGCGCACCGGGTGGACCTGGTGGCGATCGGCAACGGCACCGCGTCGCGGGAGACCGACAAGCTGGTCGCCGACCTGATGGCCCGGAACCCCGGGTTGAAGCTGACCAAGGTGATGGTCTCCGAGGCCGGCGCGTCGGTCTACTCGGCTTCGGCGTACGCCTCTCAGGAGCTGCCGGACCTCGACGTGTCGCTGCGCGGCGCGGTCTCCATCGCCCGCCGGTTGCAGGACCCGCTCGCCGAGCTGGTCAAGATCGACCCTCGGTCGATCGGCGTCGGGCAGTACCAGCACGACATCTCCGAGACGAAGCTGTCCCGCTCGCTCGACGCCGTGGTCGAGGACTGCGTCAACGGGGTCGGGGTGGACGTGAATACCGCGTCGGCGCCGCTGCTGACCCGGGTCTCCGGCATCGGTGCCGGGTTGGCCGAGAACATCGTGCTGCACCGCGACACGCACGGGCCGTTCCGGTCCCGGGAGGCGTTGCGAACGGTGGCCCGGCTGGGGCCGAAGGCGTTCGAACAGTGCGCCGGCTTCCTGCGCATCCGCGACGGTGACGACCCGCTCGACTCGTCCAGTGTGCACCCTGAGGCGTACCCGGTGGTCCGTCGGATCCTCGCCGACACCGGTAGTGACCTGCGGACGCTGATCGGCGACACGAAGACGTTGCGCCGAATCCGGCCGGAGAAGTTCGTCGACGCCGTGTTCGGTCTGCCGACGGTCACCGACATCCTCGCCGAGTTGGAGAAGCCGGGCCGCGACCCGCGTCCGGCGTTCCGTACCGCCACCTTCGCTGACGGTGTGGAGACCCTGGCCGACCTGCGGCCCGGCATGGTGCTGGAGGGCGTGGTGACCAACGTGGCCGCGTTCGGCGCGTTCGTCGACGTCGGGGTGCACCAGGACGGTCTGGTGCACGTGTCGGCGATGTCGAAGACGTTCGTCAAGGATCCGCGCGACGTGGCCAAGCCCGGTGACATCGTCCGGGTGAAGGTGCTCGATGTGGACGTCGCCCGCAAACGGATCTCGTTGACGCTCCGGCTGGACGACGAGCCGGGTGCCGGCCGCGCACCGGGTCAGCGCGACGGCGCGGACGGCAGCCGGGGCGGCGGCCCCGGCCGGGGTGGGCAGCCCCGGCAGCAGGGCCGGGACGGCAAAGGCGGCCGAAGCGGCCAGGTCGGCAAGGACGGCCGGGGCGGCAGAGGCGGCAGGGACAGCCAGCGCGGCGGAGGCCAGCCCGAGGGTGCGCTCGCCGACGCGCTGCGCCGGGCGGGTCTGGCCTGACCGGTCGGTCTGCACGCGAGGGGTCGGGACGGTTGCCGTCCCGACCCCTCACCGGTCAGGTGCTCGACGAATAGGTGAGGAAGAAGTTGTTCGGTGCCTGCGAACCTCCGGCGTTGAAGCAGATCACGTTGCGAACCAGCGCCGTGTTGGCGGACAGCACCCACGGTGTCTGCAGGTTGCAGTAGTCCGGGCTGGTGCCGAGCGCGGTGACCTGCACGGTGCTCGCCGGAACACCCACCGACGGCAGTGTCACCAGGTACTGCCCGACGCCGGAGACCGCGATGCTGTTGGCCCCACCGGCGGAGTTGAAGTTGGTCGACCCGCCGAAGGGCGAACTCAGCAGGTAGGCGAACCGGGTCGGCGGCACCGAGCCGAAGATCGGCCGCTCCCGGTGGTAGGTCAGGTTGAAGTAGCTGTCGATGAACGACCCGGCTGGGTCGAAGCAGAACACGTACGCCAGGATCGCGCCGCCGCTGGGGGACCACTGGGCGATCTTGCACCGCCGCGGACCGAACGGGTGCTCGGCGGTGGCCTGCAGGTTGCCGTCCAGCAGGGCGGTGCCGAGTCCGTTGAGCTTCACCTCGTAGAAGCCGGTGCCGAGCTGGGTGACCGTGTTGCCGGCACCCATCGAGTTGTAGGACGACAGCATCGCCCCGACCGGGTTCGCCCTGACGTAGCCGAACGCGTCCGACCCCGGCGGCAGCATCCCGGAGGCGGAGGTGTAGTCGACGACGAACCGGGCGTTGTCCGGTACGCCACCGGGCCGGTAGCACTGCACGATCACCATGTGGTCAGGTCCGGCGGGGGCGTTCGAGACCACCTGGCACCATCGTGGTGCGTTGTCGACCGTGGTGACGTGAACGACACCGTTGGGTGAGGCGGCCAGCGGGAACCGCACCTGGTAGCGCCCGACACCGACCTGGTCGACGGTCGCCCAGAGCGCGGGTGCGGTGGCCTTCCAGCTGCCCCACTGCCGGGTGGTGTCGAGGATGGTGCCGGGTGCCGGGGTCGGCGTGTGCAGGTAGGCGAAACCCCAGCGGTCAGCGACGGCTGCCTGAGCCGGCGCGGCGGCTCCGACCACGGCGGCGGTGGCGGTCAGTAGCCCGGTGGCGAGCAGGGCGATGCCACGGCGGACCAAGCCGCGGCCGTTGTTGGATCCAGTGCGGACAGACACCGGTCCACCTCCATTCACGAGGAGCGATATCCAGTCAGCCTAATGAATACACCACGTGCCCGTACAGTTATTGACCGTGATCTGATTTGATGCGGCATCCGGTCCGGCTCACAATCCGGGAATCACCCGCCAGCAGCGACTTTTACCTGATCCGTACCGGAAACTGATGCGGTCGTTTACCGGTCACGTCAAGATGGGCGGGTGACCGCAGCACCGCAACCGGACCGGGGACTGGTGCTCGTCGTCGAGGACGAACAGCCGATCGCCGACCTGATCCGGCTCTACCTCACCCGCGACGGGTTCGGCGTACATGTGTGCGCCGACGGTGACAGCGGGCTGGCCGCCGCCCGACGGCTGCGCCCGGTGCTGGCCGTGCTGGACATCGCGCTGCCCGGCGTCACCGGCACCGAGATCTGCCGGCGGCTGCGCGCCGACGACGACTGGACCCCGGTCATCTTCCTCACCGCCCGCGACGACGAGATCGACCGGGTCGTCGGCCTCGAGCTGGGCGCCGACGACTACGTCACCAAACCGTTCAGCCCCCGCGAACTGGTCGCCCGGGTGCGGGCCATCCGCCGCCGCAGCCTCGGCCCGCCCGGCGGTCGACCGGTCCGTACCGTCGGTGGCGTCACCCTCGACCCGGCCCGGCGCACCGTCACCGCCGACTCCCACCCGGTCGTCCTCACCTCCACCGAGTTCGACCTGCTGGACCATTTGATGCGCCGGCCCGGACGGGTCTACACCCGTGAGGAGCTGCTCTCCGCCGTCTGGGGTTACGCCGCGCACGCCGGCACCCGCACCGTCGACGTGCACGTCGCCCAGGTCCGGGCCAAGCTCGGCACCGCCGCCACCGTGATCCGCACGGTACGCGGCGTCGGCTACACCGCCGATGGTTGAACCGGACCAGACCGGGCAGCGGTCCGGCTGGCGCCAGCTCACCGGCACACTCACTGCCCGTGCCGTCGGGGTCGCCTGCGCGGTCGCCCTACTGTCGGTGCTGGTCACCGCAGCGGTCGCCATCCCGCTCGGGGTCCGGGGCACGGAACGCGGCGCCCGCGCCTCGCTGGCCGCCAAGGCCGACCTGGTCGCGGCGGCCGTCACCGACGCCCCGGCCGGCACGCGGACGGCTCTCGCCGGCCGGCTGACCGGCGAACTCACCGACCAGGGCATCGAAGTGCTGCTCGTCCGGCCCGGCGGGACGGTGCCTCGGCAGCTGCCCGGCCAGGTGGTCCGCCGGCTCGCCGCCGGTGCGCCGGTGACCAGCCGCCGGCCGGCCCGCGTCGACGGCCAGCCGACCCTGATCGAAGGACGGCCCACCGGCGACGGCACGGCGGTGGTGCTGCTCCAGCCGGTACGACCAGGAGTCGGCCGGCTGGTCTGGAGCAACCTGTGGCTGGCGTTGGCCGCCGGGCTCACCGCCGGCCTGATCGCCGGGGTGCTGCTCGCCGCCCGGCTGTCCCGGCCGATCCGGGCCGCCGCACACGCGGCGCAGCGGCTGCGCGCTGGGGACCGCACCATCCGGGTACCGCTGGATCCGCCCGTCGAGGCCGAGCAGTTGGCCCGCGCGCTCAACGACCTCGCCGCCGCGCTCGCCGTCAGCGAGGCACGGCAACGGGACTTCCTGCTGTCCATCTCGCACGAGCTGCGCACCCCGCTGACCACGCTGCGCGGGTACGCCGAGGCGATCGCCGACGGCGTGGTGGACCCCGACGGAGCCGTGCGTACCGGGCAGATCATGCTCGGTGAGGCGCAGCGGCTGGACCGCCTGGTCGGCGACCTGCTGGCGCTGGCCCGGCTGGAGGCCTCCGACTTCGCCCTGGAACTGGTCGACGTCGACCTCGACGCGCTGCTCACCGACGCCGTCGATGCCTGGCGGCCCCGGTTCACCGGCAACGGGGTGACGGTCGACCTGACCCCACCGGCCGCGCCGGTGACCGTCCACACCGACCCGGGGCGGCTCCGGCAGGTCGTCGACATCCTGCTGGACAACGCGCTGCGGGTGGTGCCGGCCGGCGGCACCGTGCGGCTCGGCGTACCGCCGGAACCGGCGACCGGGCAGGCTGGATCCGCCGCCGGGCAGCCGGACTTCGTCGCGGTGCAGGTGCACGACGACGGCCCGGGGTTCACCGACGACGACCTCGCGGTGATCTTCGAACGCGGTGCGCTGCACCGCCGCTACCGGGGCGAACGGTCGGTCGGCACCGGGATCGGGCTGGCCCTGGCCGCCGGGCTGGCCCACCGTCTGGGCGGGCGGATCAGAGCCGGCCACTCCCCCGGCGGCGGTGCCGTGTTCACCGTACGGTTGCCGCGCAGGACGGCCCGGTAGCTCGGCTGCCTCCGTCGGACCGACGGCGCCTTACCTGATCCGAACATCGACCTGACGGTGGCTTCGTGTCGGTGGCCGATGCTGACCACATGAGAAGTTCAGTTGGCACGAAGGCATTCACCGGTGCTGCGGCGGGGGCGGTCGCGATCCTGGCCCTCACCGGCTGCGGGTCCGGCGGCTCCCACACCGCTGCGGATCCACTCCCGGTCGCCGCGGTCGACACCGTCGACTACAGCGACTTCGGTCTCTCCAGCGACGACCGGCCCGGCTGGTGGGACGGCCGCCGTGGCCCGTGGGGGCGACCCGGCCCACGCGTCGGCTGGCTACGCGGCCTCGGGGCGGGCGGTGCCGGTCTGCACGGCGAGATGACCGTACAGACCGACGGCGGGCCGCGCACGCTCGTCGTGCAGCGCGGCACGGTCGACTCCATCGACGGCAGCACGATCAGCGTCGAGTCGGCGGACGGCTTCGTCCTCGACTGGACCTGCGCCGACGAGTGCCGGGTGATCGACGACGGCGACGAGGTCAAGCTGTCCAGTCTCGACGTCGATGCCGAGGTCGGCGTCCGCGGCCTCCGTGACGGCGAGGAACTGCTCGCCCGGATCGTGCTGCGACCCGAGACGGACTGACCCGCACGTCGCAGTGACCTGTAGTGACCCGCACCGCCGGGCACGCGGCCCGCGCGGTGGACTCCGGTCCCACGACAGCCGCGTGGGCCGCGGTCGATCCGGGCGTCGAGTGCCTTGCCGCGCCGGTCCGGCACCCGGATCGCCGACCCTCCTACAGCGTGATCTGCCAATTCTGCTGCAGGAACTGACGCAGCGCCGCGACGCCCGGTTCCACCGCCGCCCGATACGCTCCGGACCTCGCTTCCAGAACGTTCCGGATTTCCTCGTCGTCCAGCACACCTACGGCATTGGCCAGACTTGTGACCTCGTACAGGTAGACGTTCCCGTTTTCGGTCTTGCCGTGCAGGACATGCCCGTGCTCGTGCCAGATCACCGCTGAGCGGTAGGCCATGGTTCCGTCGAAAACCCCTTCCTGGATCACCAGCGTGTCGAGCGCGACGGTGCCGATGATCCCGTCCCAGTCCACGTCGTCCTCGACGTACTTGCGGACCTCGGGCGCGGCCATCTGCTTCTTCACCCAGTTCACCTGAATCGCCGACTTCAGACAGATGGCCGGGTTCTCGGCCGTACCGACGGACATCGACTGCGGAACGACGACAACGTTCACGCCGTTGGCGACCTGCCCCAAAATGGCACCTGCCTGCTGCAGCGTGGCGTTACTGATCACGTGCCGAACTCCTGTCTCGATCAGGATGGACAACCCGGTCCGCGCACGAGAAGCAAACACCCAACGGGCATCGACAAGGAGCCTGGATCTGGTGCGGAGCGAACAGACCGGGTGGATTCAAGTAGCGGTCGACCCGGACGTCGGGCGAATCCTGAATCCGCCTCGACAATAGTCGAACGGCGACCGTGGTCACCAGGGTCGTCACGGTCCGGATCACGACAAGGGCTGGCTGCCCAGAGCGCCGGCCAGGGCGACATCGACGGCTCGCTACGGCATCCGACGTGCGGGATACGCTCAGACGATGCGGGTGAACGGGCACGCTGCGGCGGCGGGCACGGCGATGCCGATCGCCACGCCACGGCTGGTGGGACGGTCCGGTGAGGTGGCGGCGCTGGCCACAGCGCTCACCCGTCCCCCGGCGGTGGTCCTGCTGGAGGGTGAGGCGGGGATCGGCAAGAGCCGGCTGGTGCGGGAGACGTCGGCAGCCGGGGCCGGTCTGCGCCCCGGCACCCTGCTGGCGGTCTGCCCACCGCTACGCGAATCGCTCACCCTGGCGCCCATCGTGGACGCGCTGCGCGATGTCCGGCCACGGCTGACCGGGGTAGGGCTGAGCGCGTTGGCCGGGGCACTGCGCCCGCTCCTGCCGGAATGGTCGGCCGAGCTGCCACCGCCACTGGACCCGGTGGACGACGCAACCGCGGCCCGGCACCGGCTGTTCCGGGCGTTGGACGAGCTGATCCGTGCGCTCGACGTCGACCTGCTCGTCGTCGAGGATGCGCACTGGGCCGACGAGGTCACTCAGGAGTTCCTGGTGTTCCTCACCGCCCGACCGGCCCCCGGTGGGCCGAGCCTGCTGGTCACCTACCGGCCCGAGGAAGTCGACGACCGCTCGCTGCTGCTGCGGCTGTCCCGGCCGGCGGCCGGCGGCGGCGCCCGGCTGCGGATCACCCTGGCGCCGCTGGACGTGGCCGACACGGCGGCGATGGTCTCGTCGATGCTGGACGGCAATCCCATGTCGACTGAGTTCGCCACCTTCCTGCACCAGCGCACGAGCGGCGTACCGCTGATGGTCGAGGAGTCGGTACGCCTGCTGTGTGACCGGACCGACGTGGTGTTCCGGGACGGACGCTGGGTGCGGTTGAGCCTGAGTGAGCTGCAGGTGCCGGCGTCGGTACGGGACTCGACCCGGGAACGGGTCGGGCGGCTGACCCAGGCCGCCCAGCGGGTGCTGCGCGCCGCCGCCGTACTCGGCGAACCCGCCGACGAGGCCACCCTGGCGGCCACTGCCGGCCTGCTGACCCGGGCCTGCCGGGCCGGGTTGACCGAGGCGGCCACCGCCGGTCTGCTGGACAGCGACGAGCGTGACCACCCCGGCGGCGGTCGGTGGCGGTTCCGGCACGCCCTCGCCGCCACCGCCGTCTACGAGGCCATCGCGCACCCCGAGCGGCGTACGCTGCATCTGCGGGCCGGACAGGCAGTCGAGGGTCTGGATCCGCCGCCGGTCGCCCAGCTGGCCCGACACTTCCGCGAGGCGGGTGACGTGGCGCGCTGGGCCCGGTACGCGGAGGCCGCCGCCGATCGGATGATCGCCTCCGGCGACCACACCACCGCCGCGGTCGCCCTCGACGAGCTGCTGACCGTGGCGGAACTGGCGGCACCGGACCGGGCCCGGATCGCCCGTACCGCCGCCGTCGCCGCGCTCGGCCGCCGCGAACCGGTCGACGACGTCTATCACCGGGTGGTCGCCACCCTGCGGGCCGTGCTGGAGTCGACCCAGCTGACCGCGCGGCAGCAGGCCGACATCCGCAACCCGCTGGGCCGGCTGCTGATCATCGGCGGTGAGGCACAGGCCGCGCTCACCGAACTCGGCCGGTCGGTGGAGCACCTGGCCGACCCGGTGGAGGCGGCCCGTGCGATGACCTACCTCGGCTGGGCGTACGCCGGCCCGTGGCCGGCCGCCACCCATCTGCGGTGGCTGCACCGGGCCGCCGAGCTGATCCCGCGGATCCCGTCCGCCGCCGACCGGATGTCGCTGGCCGGTAACCGGGCGGCGGCGCTGCTGATGCTCGGCGAGCCGCAGGCCTGGGAGGTGGTGGCCGGGCTGCCGACCGACGGCGCGGCGGCGGCCGAACGGCGGGACATCGCCCGGATCCACGCCAATGTCGGCACCGGGGCGCTGATCTGGGGCCGGTACGCCGACGCCGGGCGGCACCTGTCGGTGGCGCTGGCTCTCGCCGACGCCGAGGGTCTGGTCCGGCTGCGCTACAACGTCCTGGTGGAACAGGCCAACCTGGACTGGCTCACCGGCCGGTGGGACGGCCTGGCCGACCGGGCCGCCCAACTGGCCGAGGTGGACCGGGACCGGCCGGGCGTCTATCTGGGGAGTCTGCGGCTGGCCGGACGGCTGGCCGCAGCCACCGGTCAGCTACGCCACGCCGAGCAGCAGTTCCAGGTGGTGCTGGACGAGGCGGCCCGGCGCGGCGCGGTCGACGACACGGTGGAGCCGGCCGCCATGCTGGCCCGGCTGTGGCTCGACGACGGGCAGGCCGATCGGGCGGTGCGGGTCACCGATGGTCCGATCGGGGCGGTCGCCGCCAAGCGGGTCTGGGTGTGGGCCACCGACATCGCCCCGGCGCGGGTGGCGGCGCTGCTCGCCGCCGGCCAGCCGGACGAGGCGGCCGATCTCGTGCGTCGATTCGCCGGCGGGCTACGCGGCCGGGCCGCGCCGGGCCCGGCGGCCGCGCTGGCGGTGTGCCGGGCCGCGCTGGCCGACGCAGCCGGTGACCATGACCGGGCGGCGGCCGGCTTCGACCGGGCCGCCCGCGCGTGGGCGGCGCTGCCCCGCCCGTACGACGCGCTACTCGCCCGGGAGCGGCAGGCGCTGGCGTTGCTGGCCGCCGAGCGGGCCGAGCCGGGACGGGCGCTGCTGGTCGAGGTGTACGACGGTCTGGCCGACCTCGGCGCGCGCGGTGCCGCCGACCGGGTGGCGCGACGGCTGCGCGAACACGGCGGGGAGGTGCCGCGCCGGTGGCGGGGAGGTCGCAAAGGGTACGGCGACCGGCTGTCCCCGCGCGAGCTGGACGTGGTCCGGTTGGTGGTAGCCGGGCACACCAACCGGGAAATCGGCCGGATCCTCGCCAAGTCGTCGGCCACAGTGGATCAGCAGCTCCGATCGGCGATGCGCAAGCTGCGGGTGTCCAGCCGTACCGCGCTGGCGGTCGCCGCCGTGGAGGCCGGCGTCCTTGCGGCGGACGACTGAAACGGCCCGGCAACCCGGTCGAAACCGGATCGGGCACATCGACCGCGACCGGTCGATTCTTTGACGTATCTACTGGATAGCTAACGATCCGCCGGCTCAGCAGCATGACTTGCATGCACGAGCCACCAGGGCGGTCAACGGATGAACCCGCGCCCGAACCCGACCCCGAATCCGACCGACCCGTACCCGGTGGACCCGTTCCCGGTGGACCCGAGGCGGGCGGACCCGAGGCGGGCGCGGACGCGGCACCCGACGGTGGCACCGGTACCTGCGCGACCTGCAGCGCGGAACGCCGTGACCCGTACCAACCCCTGTGAGGGGCACGGCGTGCCCACCCGCGTGGCCGATCCCACGGAAGGAACCCCCAATGAGACCTATCGCACGAGCGATGTCGCTGGTGCTGCTGGCCGGTGTGGCGTTGGCCGCGCCGAATCCGGCGGCGGCGGCACCCCGGCCCGGCCCCGATCCGGGCGGTGACCCGGCGCGCGGCGTCGCCGACAAGATCCAGCCCGAGTTGGAGCGGTCGCTGGAGTCCGACGGCGCCACCGATCTGTGGATCCGGTTCGCCGAGCGGGCTGACCTGGCGCAGGCGCGGCAGATCGACGACTGGACGGCGCGCGGCGAGGCGGTCGCCGAGACGCTGCGGACCACCGCTGCCACCAGCCAGACCAGTGTCCGACACCTGCTCGACACCGAGGGCGTGACTTACCAGGCGTTCTGGGCCAGCAACGCGATCTACGTACGGGACGGATCGTCGATGCTGGCCCAGGAGTTGGCGACCCGGCCCGACGTCGAAGGCCTCTACCAGCCGGTCGAGTACCAGCTGATCGAGCCGACCCCGGGCGAGCCGGCCCGCGACGACGCCGACGGTGCGGACGAGCGTGGGACCCAGGCCGAGGATGTCGAGTGGGGCATCGCCAACATCAACGCTGACGACGTGTGGGACCAGTTCGGCACCAAGGGCGCCGGCATCACCGTCGCCAACCTGGACACCGGTGTCCAGTTCGACCACCCGGCGCTGGTCGCCCAGTACCGGGGCAACCTGGGTGACGGCACGTTCGACCACAACTACAACTGGTTCGACGCGGACAGCCGGTGCGGCGCGGCCCCGTGCGACCGGGGCTCGCACGGCACCCACACGATGGGCACGATGGTCGGCGACGGCGGCACCGGCAACCGGATCGGCGTCGCGCCCGAGGCGAACTGGATCGCGGCGAACGGCTGCTGCCCGACCGACGCGGCGCTGGTCGCCTCCGGCCAGTGGCTGCTGGCACCGACCGACCTCGACGGGCAGAACCCTGACGCCGGCAAACGTCCGCACATCATCAACAACTCGTGGGGCAGTACGCAGCCCTCGCTGGACCCCTTCATGGAGGACGTGTCGCTGGCCTGGGACGCCGCCGGCATCCTCGGCATCTGGTCCAACGGCAACAGCGGCGCGCAGGGCTGCCAGTCCAGTGGCTCGCCCGGTAGCCGCTCCGTGAACTACTCGGTCGGCGCGTACGACGTCGACAACGAGATCGGCTCCTTCTCCGGCCGCGGTCCGGGCCAGGACGGCGAGTTCAAGCCAAACATCTCGGCCCCTGGCGTAGACGTGCGTTCGTCCGTTCCAGGCGGCTACCGCGCCACCGACGGCACCTCGATGGCCGCGCCGCACGTCGCGGGCACGGCGGCACTGCTGTGGTCGGCGGCACCGGCGCTGATCGGTGACACCGACGCGACCCGGAAACTGTTCGACCGCACCGCGATCGACACCGCCGACCCGCAGTGCGGCGGCACCGGCGCGGACAACAACGTGTACGGCGAGGGCCGCCTCGACGCGCTGGCGCTGCTGGAGGCGGCTCCGGTCGGTGACACCGGCACCCTGTCCGGTGCGGTCACCGACGCGGCGACCGGCGCGCCGGTCGAGGGCGCGACGGTGACCATCGAAGGCGAGACGGTCCGGGAGCGGGTCACCGCGGCGGACGGCTCCTACTCGGCCCGGTTGACCGTCGGGACCTACCCGGTGACGGTCACCGCGTTCGGTTACGCCGAGCAGAGCACCGAGGTGACCATCACCCTGGGCGCCACGACCGTCGAGGACGTTGCGCTGACCGCGCTGCCGACGATGACGCTCAGCGGACTGGTCCGGGACGGCTCCGGGCACGGCTGGCCGCTGTACGCCAAGGTCAGCGTGGCCGGCACCGAGGTCAGTACGTTCACCAACCCGTTCAACGGCCGGTACCGGCTGGTGTTGCCGACCCACGCGACGTACACCCTGGTGGTGGAGCCGCAGTACGACGGCTACGGCACCGTCGAGCAGCCGGTGCAGGTACACGGCGGCAACCGGACCATGGATGTTGCCGCGCCGGTGCAGCGGTGCGCCTCCGCACCTGGCTACGCCTTCTCCGCCGGGATCGGGGTGCTCGGCGACGAAAACGGGCAAATCGGCTCCTTCCTTGACGACCAGGGCGTCCCGACCACCGAGGTCGGCTGGGACACGGACGTGTCCGGCTACGACGCGATCATCGTCAACCGGCCGAGCAACCCCGGCGAGGAGACGTTCCTGCGGTTCCTGGCGGACACCGACGCGGCCGGCGTGGGTGTGCTGTTCCTGGACACCTGGTCCAACGTGGGTGGTAACGGCATCTACCTGCTCAGCCAGTACACCGGTAACCCGGGGGCCCGCAGCAGCGGCATCGTCTACGACACCGAGGGCGACCTGTCGTACCAGGTGATGCAGGAACACCCGGTGGTGGAAGGGTTCCCGCTCGGCGGACGGATCGCCTTCGACGAGACGGACAACTACTCCAAGTACTACGGCTTCTTCGACGCCTACGGCGGCGAGGGTCGGATGGTGGTCGCCAACGCCGTCACCTCGGAAGTCGGCACCGTCGGGGTCGGCATCGGAGTGCAGCAGCGGACGAACAACCGGCACGTGCTGCTGTCGATGCACGCCGCCAGCTACAACACCGGGCCGCAGACCTGGCACGACGACAGCGCCCGGGTCTTCAGCAACGCGGTGGACTGGATCGCCGAGACCGAGTTCGAGTGTGTCAAGGTCGAAGGTGGGCTGGCCGTCGGCTTCGTCCGGGACGCCAACACCGGCGCCGGGCTGGCCGACGCCGAGGTGACGCCGGTGGACGGCTCCGTCGGCACCCGTACCGTCGCGACGCCGCAGGACCCGGACCTCGACGACGGCTTCTACGCCCTGTTCTCCCCCGCCGGCCGGCACCGGATCACCGCCTCGGTGAACCAGTACGCGGAGCTGACCCGATGGGCAGAGGTCACCGAGGACTGGGTCACCCGGCACAACTACAAGCTGGCGGCCGGACGACTGACGGTGACCGGCTCGCCGGTCGAGGCGACCGTGCAGCTCGGCGGAGCGACGACCGCCGAGGTCACGGTCACCAACACCGGCGGCGCGCCCGCCGAGGTGGAGCTCAGCGAACGAGCCGGCGAGTTCGAGATCCAGCGCGCCGACGGTTCGCGAGCGGCGTCGCGCCAGGTCGCGGCGGCCGCCGGGGCACCGACCCGCCGGATTCCGCTGGACGCGCCGATCGAGCAGCTCGCCGGGGCCGCGTCGGCGACGGTGTTCGGACCGGGTGCCGCACCGGCGGCGACCCCTGCGGCTGAGCCGTGGCTCAGCCTGCCGGGGCTGCCCCGGACGGTGATGGACAACAGCGCGGTCACCGTCGACGGCAAGTTGTACTCGTTCGGCGGGTCCAACGGATCGTCGTCGCTGGCCGAAGGGTACGTCTACGACCCGGCCACCCAGGCCTGGTCCCGGCTCGACGACATGCCGCACGGTGCCCGCAGCCAGGCCGCCGAAGGCGTCATCGACGACAAGGTCTACCTGGTCAGCGGGTGGAGCACGTTGAACACCGACACGCTGATCTTCGACCCGGCCACCGGCGGGTGGAGCACGGGTGCCGACGTGCCGGCCGCGTCGGCCGCCGCCGGATCGGCGGTGCTCGACGGCGAGTTGTACGTGGTCGGCGGCTGCACCACGACCAGCTGTGCCCCGTACAGCGACCAGGTGTTCCGCTACGACCCCCGGGCCGACGCCTGGGACACCGTCGCCAGCTACCCGATGCCGATTGCCTGGCAGTCCTGCGGCGCGGTCAGCGGCGGGATCGTCTGTGCCGGTGGACTGTCCAACAGCCAGCCGGTGACCGCCAGCTACTCCTACGACCCGGCCAGCGACTCCTGGACGCAGGTAGCGGACCTGCCGGTGAACCTGTGGGGTTCGGCGTACCACACCGCCGACAACCAGCTGCTGATCTCCGGTGGCGGCACCGGCACCCAGGCGATCACCAACGAGGGGTACGCCTACGACCCGGCGACCGACGCGTGGTCGAGCCTGCCGACGGCGAACAGCCCCGGCTTCCGGCCGGGCAGCGCCTGCGGGCTCTACCGGGTCGGCGGATCGGCGATCTCCGGATTCCAACCGACCAACACAGTGGAACTGCTGCCCGGCTTCGACCAGTGCGGGTCGATGACGGACACCGGATGGTTGACGGTGGACCCGGGCACCGCCACGATCGCCCCCGGCGAAAGCCTCACGGTGACGCTGACCCTGACCGCCGAGGTGGCCCAGCCGGGCACCTACACCACCGGCGTCACCGTCTTCGAGGACACGCCGTACGCGGTGGACACGGTGCCGGTGACGATGACCGTCACCCCGCCGGACACCTGGGGCAAGATCACCGGTACGGTCTCCGCCGTGGGCTGTGACGGCGACCTGACCCCGATCACCGGGGCGACGGTGCAGCTGAGCACGTGGACGATGGAGCTGCCGTTGACCACCGACGCCGACGGCGGCTACGCCCACTGGCTCGACCACCGGCACAACCCGGTCACGATGATCGTGGCCAAGGACGGCTACATGCCGCAGACCCGCCAGACCCAGGTCACCGCCGGTGACGTACGGGTCGAGGACTGGGCGCTGCGCCAGGTGTGCGGCCGATCGGCGGGAGCGCTCGAGACCAGCTGACCCGTGACCCGGCTCACCGGTAGATGACCCGTCGACGGTGAGCCGCCCCGAGCGTACGCCCCGAGGTGACCCCTCGGGGCGTACGCCGTTGTCGGCCGACTCACCGACTCACCGCTTTCCCGCACGCGGCCCGGCGGCGGATCTGTGGCGACGACCCACGATCGCGCGGACTTCGACCAGGCCAGGAACGCATCACCGATCGGCATCAGGCCGAACGCGTACCGCCGGGTGGTCGGGGTCAGGCGCACCGAGCCGACCACCGCCGCCGATCCAACCAGTACGGCGACCTCCACCCGCAGGGCCCGGCCGACACCCGAGGTGGACGACGGGCCGGACCGACGACGCTGCTCGATCATCGGCCCATCCTGCCAACCGTGCAGGCCCGCCCGGGCCGGGGCTTCAGCCGAGCGTGCAGGCCGCCGACACCGCAGCGTCGCCGACACCGGAGGCGAGGAACCCGAAGCTGGCCGAGCCGCCGACCGGAAGGCTGCCGTTCCAGCTCACGTTGCGGGCGGTGGCCGTCGCCCCGGTCTGGGTGACGGTGGCGTTCCACGCCTGGTTGACCTGCTGACCGCCGCCGAGGGTGAGCGTCGCGGTCCACGCCGACGTCGCCGCCGACCCGGCGTTGCGGACACTCACCTCACCCTGGAAGCCGCCGTTCCACTGGCTGACCACCCGGTAGGTGGCGGTGCAGTCCCCGCTGGGCGGCGGGGTGGTCGGCGCGACCGTCGGCGTCGGGGTGACCGGTGGCGTCGGGGTGACCGGTGGCGTGGTCGGCGCGACCGTCGGCGTCGGGGTCACGGTGCCGAGGAGTCGCGCGATCGCCGGCGCGAACCGGTCGGCCATCTTGCGGAACCCGGCGTCGTTGGGGTGTACGCCGTCGCCGGTGTCCGTCGCGGCGTCGAATCCGGTCCACTGGTCTACCACGGCGATCGGCGACCGGGCGGTGGTCAGGCCGGTGGCCCAGGCGGCGATCCGGTTGTTGAGCGTCACCGTGTCGGCCGGGCAGGTCGTGCAGCCATGATGCGGGATGATCTGCGCGACCAGAAGCTTCATGTCCGGGTTGTTCGCCCGCATCTGCCCGACCAGTTTGGTGAACGCGGCCATGATGGTGTCCATCGACTGCCAGCCGCCCCACAGGTCGTTGGTCCCCAGGTGCATCACGACGATGTCCGGGGCCGCCGCGCTCAACCACGGCGGCAGTTGGTTGTTGTCGGCGATGCCGACCGCCGAGAAGCCGCCGTGGCCCTCGTGGTCGGGGTCGTAGGAGAAGCCGTAGTTGCAGCTGCCGCCGTCGGAGGCGCTGCCGACGAAGTCGATGTCGGCGTGCCCGGCGCTGCGCAACTGGTCCCAGACGAGGGCCCGCCAGCAGCCGGGGCCGGCAGTGATCGAGTCACCGAGCGGCATGATCCGGACCGGGTCGGCGGCCGACGCCGCAGGCGCCGCCGTCACCGCCAGGCCCAGGGCCATGGCAAAGGCGGCGAACAGCGAGCACACGAGGGCTCTTCGTGGCATGGTCTGCGTTCCTTTCGAGGTCACACTGGACCTGCCGGCCGCCCGAGTGGTGACCGCAGGTGCCGTGGGAGGACCGTCGATGGAAGCGCGCCCCCAGTTTTGTTTAGCTTCCCGACTAAGTCAAGCAACACGTCGCACTAACTTCCGTGGGTCGCTATCGGTACGACCTGACCGACACGACCGAGTTCACGACCGGCAACTCGCACATCGACGCCTGGTTCCGGGTCACCACCGCCGACGTCGCGTTCGCCCGTACGCTGCTAAACCCGCAGATCGGGCGTCGGCGGGCGAGCTGATCTACGGACCGGCGGTCACGTCGACTGCGACGGGCTGACGACTGTCCGAGTGCGTTGCGGGTGTCGCATCCCAGCCTGCCGAATGCCGGGGCTTGTCAGTTCGTGCAGAGCGCGCCGACCGTGACGTTGTAGACATGCCAGGATCCGTCCGGCGCGGTGAACACATCGCTGGCATTCGTCGCCCAGTTCGCGCAGGCGACGCCGACGGCGAGAATGTCAGCGCGGGCAGCCTGGGCCCCGTTCTGGATCGCGCTGGTCGAGGTGGCACCGCTGCCCTGCCGGGTAGCCGAGCGGGCAACGGCGTACGACGGTGGCGCCGGGGCCGGTACGCAGTAGCCGGTGGCTGTCGCCTCATAGACGTACGCCGAGCCGCGATCACCTCATAGGTGACCGAGCCGGTCCACGGTTGACCTCGAGCGCGCTCCAGGTGCAATCCTGAGTCGCAACAGGATCATCGGAAGGAGCACATGACGATGGAACAGCGACCTCTCGGCAGCGTCGGACCGGTCAGCGTCCTCACCCTCGGTGGGGGCGGGCTGGGCCAGGTGTGGGGCGTCACCGACCGGGACGAGGCGGTGGCGACCGTACGGGAGGCGGTCGACGCCGGCATCGACCTGCTCGACGTCGCTCCCGGCTACGGCGACGGCGAAGCGGAACGGGTGGTCGGCGCGGCCTTCGACGGCAACCTGCCGGCCGGCGTACGGGTCGTCACCAAATGCGGGCTGGGCAACCCGGCCGCCGGTGACGTCGCGGCCCTGCTGGAGAAGTCCCTCGACGACAGCCTGCAGCGGATGCGACTGTCGTTCGTCGACGCGCTACTGCTGCACAATCCGATCGTGGCACAGGCCGCGCCGGGCACCACCGGGGTGACCTCCGCCGACCTGTTCACCGAAGCCGTCCGGCCGGCGTTCGAGGACCTGGTCCGGCGCGGCCGGATCGGCGCCTGGGGGATCACCGCTGTCGAGGAGCCGGACGTGATCATCCGCGTACTCGGCGATCAGCCGTCCCCGGCGGTCGCCCAGTGTGTGACGAACCTGCTGGACTCCCCCGGCGATCTGCTGATGCCCGGCAGCGGGGGCTCCCGGCCACGCGACATCCTGACGGCCGCCGGCCGGCACGGCGTCGGAGTGATGGGCATCCGCGCGGTCGCGGCCGGCGCGTTCACCGACGCCGTCGACCGGGACCTGCCGCCGGAGCATCCGACCATGGTCGACTTCCGGCGGGCCGCGCCGCTGCGCGAGCTGGCCGGCGAGCTGGGTGAGTCGGCCGCCTCGCTGGCCCACCGGTACACGCTGTCGATGCCCGGCGTCGACACCGTTGTCCTCGGCGTGAAGAACCGCACCGAGCTGCGGGAATGCCTCGCGGCGGCAGCCGCCGGTCTGCTTCCGGCCGACCTGATGGCGACCATCGAGGCCCGCGTCGGCGCTCAGATATCCAGGTAGCGGGACGGCACCGCGTCGGTCAGCCACACCCCGTTGGCGCTGCGGTAGAACAGGTGACCATCGCGGGCCATCGCCGCCGCGTCGACGGTGAGGATTACGACGCCACCGGCTCGCCGGGCACCGACCCGGCGGGCCGTGTCGGTGTCCGCCGACAGATGCACGTGGTGCCGCCGGGCCCGGTGCAGCCCGGTGGCCCGGATCGAGTCGAGCGCGGCGGCGGTGGTGCCGTGGTAGAGCCGCTCCGGCGGAGGCAGCGCGACCAGCCCCAGGTCGATCGGGACCGAATGCCCCTGGTTCGCCCGAATCTGCTCGGTGCCGTCGGGGTCGCGGCGCAGCGCGAACCGTTGCTTGCTGTCCCGCTTGACGACGGCGTCCAACTCCAGTCGGGTGATCCGTAGCGCGTCGAGCAGGTCCGCCACCGGGACCCACCCGGCCGGGTCCAGTTCGAGATCGAACCGGTCGGGCGCGTGACGCAGCGCCAGCGACATCCGTTTGCTCAATTTGACCAATACCATGTCGTTCACACCGGCATTGTCGCCGTACGGCGCACCCGCCCGCATCGGCGTTTGCTGCCACCCGACGCCCGTGTGCCACGATGCCCGGCTGCGGATGCTCACTGGCCCAGCGGCCCTACCATCGGTCGGCGACGTTGCCGGGCTGTCCCAGCCCTCGCTCTCCGTCGTCGATGGAGGTTGTGATGGGCAAGGGCAAGCGCAATCGGAAGGCCCGTAGCGCCACGAGGGCCGCTGACGCCCGTCGGGCCCGGCGGGAGATAGCCGCGCTCGCAGTGGCCTTGCTCGTGGTCGGGCTGGGGCTGTTCGGTGGTTCGCTTGCCTACCGTTGGCAGGTCTCGGCCGAGGCGGACCGGTTGCGTGGTGTGGGTATTCCGGTCACCGCATACATCACCGACCGGGCCGGTGGCGGGCGCGGTACCGGAATCGACCGGATCGAGGTCCATTACCTGTACGACGGGGCGCAGTACGGCGCGTGGATTCCCTGTGCTGGTGTGACCGGGTGTCGCAGTACGCCGGAGCGGGAGATGCCGGTCCTGGTGGACCCCGCCGATCCGCAGAGGTTCCTGGCTGAGAACGGGCACACTGACGGCTCGTTGTCGTTCCTGATGTCCTGGACCACGATCCCGCTCTGCCTGGTCGCGGCAGTCGCCGGTGCCGGTCTGCTCATCCTCATCATCCGGGAGAAGACAAGCTGAAGTGACCCGCGTTGCCGCTCCGGGGGAGGAACCTACGTGGTACGTGATTCCGTCGGAGCCTGCCTGGATCGGTGATCAAGGGGCCGAAGTGTCAGCCGGGTGTGATTACCTACCGCTATGCCGCATCCGATCATGTTCGACGACGCCGACCCGCTGCTCGCCGAGGTACGCCGGCTCGCGCTGGCCTTCCCCGACGCCGCCGAGAAGATCTCGCATGGGCATCCGGCGTTCTACACCACCAAGGTGTTCGCCTACTACGGCGGCTCGGTGAAGGTCGACGGGGTCTACCAGCAGCATGATCACTCCGTACTGGTGCTGGTGGACCCGGACGAGCGGGCGGCGCTACTGGCCGAGCCGCGCTGCTACGCCCCGGCGTACCTGGCCAGCTCCGGCTGGGTCGGGGTGGACCTGGCCGACGACACCGACTGGGCGGAGATCGGCGAGCTGCTCGACGCCAGCTACCGGCGGACCGCCGGACCCCGTCGGGTCGCTCGGCTCGACGCCCGATAGGTCGACGGGTCAACAGGTCGACAGAACCCCATCCGACAGAACCCGATATCGATCACACAAACTATCCGGAATTTATCCTATCTCCATCATGGACTCCGATCCGTCGTACTGATAGAGGTAGGGGTGGCATTCGACGCACCGCCCCACCATCAGCAGATCGGGGATCCGACAATGCACGAGGTGCACCGCATCATTCGCACCCTGCGCACCGAGCGCGGGCTTTCCCAGCAGCAGCTCGGCGCGTTGATCCAGCTCAGCGCGTCGTCGATCGGCAGTTACGAGAACGGCCGCCTGGTCCCGGTGCAGCAGAACGCGAAGATCCTCGACGATGTGCTGGGCAGCGGCGACCGCGTGCAGCGCGCCTCCGCCGAGGCGCGCGGGATGTCCTTCGCCGGTTTCCTGCGCCCGTGGGCCGAGTTGGAGGAGCGGGCCACCCTGCTGCGGTCGTTTCAGCTCGCGGTCGTCCCGGGCCTGTTGCAGACCCGGGAGTACGCCGAACGACTGTTGCGTGTCGGCCCGGTCGACGACGTGCCGACCCGGCTGGCTAACCGGCTCACCCGCCAGCAGGTGCTCACCCGCGCGGACGACCCGGCCGAGTTCATCGCCGTCATCGACCGCAGCGTGCTGCACCGCCAGGTGGGGACCCCGGAGCAGATGGCCGAGCAGCTGCGCGGTCTCGCCGAGGTGGCGGCGCGCCCCAACGTCTGGGTGCACGTGGTGCCCGGTAGCGCCGACGCCTACCACGGGCTCAACGGATCGTTCGCGTTGGCGACCGTGGACGACCACGTGTTCGGCTACGTCGATTCCCACTTCGGCGGTGACGTGGTGAGCAACCCGGCCGACGTGCAGACATTGGAGCGGTCCTGGGAAGGTGTCCGCAGCTATGCTCTGCCTGTCGAGGAATCCCACGACATGATCCTGAAAGCGGTGCAGACATGGAGCTGAGCACCACCCCTCGCTGGCGCAAGTCGACCCGCAGCAACCCCGCTGGCGGCGACTGTGTCGAGGTCGCCGACAACGTGCCCGGCCGGGTCCACGTCCGCGACACCAAGGACCGCGACGGCGGCACCCTGACCTTCGCCCCCGCCGCCTGGTCCGCGTTCGTCACCCTGGCCAAGACCACGTCCGTACGCTGACCGGCGCCACGACCGTGCCCAGGTCGGGCCGGCTCCGATCCACGGTCGATGGTCGCGTCATCGCGCGGCGGGTCATCGCGCGGCGGGCGCACCCGCCATCGTCGCTGGTTCTGCCAGCCACCGGCGGTAGCGCCGCAGCGACCGGCCTCGCCGCAGCCGCTCGTTGGCGAGCGAGACGACCGGATGTACGCGGCCGGCACTGGTAGCACCCCGGCCGACCTGCCGGAGCCGGCAGCGGACGACGGACTGGGTAGCCGCCGCCGCCAGATGCTTGTCCTTCCAGCGCGGGCCCGGCACGGGCACCGCCGCCTCCGCACCGCGCAGCCAGCGCTGCGGTAGCTCCGGATCCACGGCGAGCGCCGTCGCCACTCCGACGACCCCCGCGCCCTGGGCACGTACCCGCTCAGCGACGGCGCGGCGTCGCACGCCCCCGGTCAGCATGACCGGCACCGGGGCCTGCGGGATGATCGTCGCGGCGGCGTCGAGGAAGTACGCCTCGCGGGCGAGGGTCCGCCCGTCGGCGGAGTGACCGTGGGTCGCCAGGCTCTCCACCGAGCCGCCGGAGAGTTCGACCAGGTCGACACCGGCGTCAGCGAGCATACCGACCACCTGCCTGGCGTCGTCCGGGTCGAAGCCGCCGCGCTGGAAGTCGGCGGTGTTGAGTTTGACCGCCACCGCCGAGCCGTCGGGTAGCCGGCGCCTGACCTCGGTGACCACGTCGATCAGCAGTCGGGCACGGTTGCCCAGGTCGCCGCCCCAGCGGTCGGTACGCCGGTTGGTCAGCGGTGAGAGGAACTGGCTGAGCAGGTAGCCGTGCGCTGCGTGGATCTGCACTCCGTCGAACCCGGCCTGGACCGCCCGGTACGCCGTACGGCCGAACCGGGCGACGACCTCGTCGATCTGCTCGGGCGTCATCGCGGTGGGCCGGGCGAAGAACCGGGAGTAGCGCCCGGCGTCGACCGGTACGTCCGATGCGGACCAGGCCACGCCCGGCATGTCCGCGTTGACGACCCGGCCCGGGTGATTGATCTGCATCCAGACGCGGGCACCGCCGGTGGTCGCCGCCGCCGTCCAGCGCCGGAACGGCTCCAGCGGGGTACGGTCCGCGAGCACGACGTCGGAGGGGTCGGCGAGGGCCCGCTCGTCGACCATGACGTGCCCGGTGATCAGCAACCCGGCTCCGCCGGCACCCCAGCGCTGGTAGAGCGTGGCGAGCTCGGTGCCGGGCAGCTGGCCGTCGACGGCCAGGAACTCCTCCATGGCGGCCTTGGCGATCCGGTTCGGCAGGCCCTGCCCGCTGGGCAGTTCGAGCGGTTCGGCCAGTTGGGACATGCTGTGGGCTCCTCGGCTCCGACGACATACTTCGAGACTCGAAGCATTCCAGACCGTAATAGTTCGAGACTCGAAGCGCAAGTGGTACCGTCAGCCGGTGGACCACCGGGACCTCGTCGACGCCATCCGCGCCAACCACGAGATCTTCATGACGACCAGCGACCGGCTCGAACCCGCCCTGACCGCCCACGGGCTGACCAACGCGACCGCGCAGGCGCTGTGGGCGATCGACCCGACCGGACCGGCCCCGTCGATGAAGGCGCTCGCCGAGCGCCTGTACTGCAACGCCCCCAACCTCAGCTTCATCGCCAACCAGCTGATCGAGCGCGGACTGGTCGAGCGCAGCGTCGACCCCATCGACCGACGCGGCCGGGTGCTCGCCCTCACCGACAAGGGCCGACAGGTACGCCAGGAGATCATCGCGTCGACGCTGGAGGCGAGCCCCTTCGCCGACTGCCCGCCACAGCTGCTGCACGAACTCGCCACCCTGCTCCAGCAGGTCGCCGCCGGGCACCCGCCGGCAGCAACCTGACTCCGACCGAGGCGCCACGTCTCCGCACAGCTCAAACAGATCCGGCCAGCACCACTATTCGGGGGCAGCATGCTCGAGGTTGATCAGGTCGGGTTCCGGTACGGCTCCAAGCCAGTACTCAGGGGCGTCAGCGCGACCTTCGAGCCGGGGGCGACTGTGCTCCTCGGCAGGAACGGCGCCGGCAAGACGACCCTGATCCGAATCCTGGCCGGCGCCGCCGCCCCCAGCGGCGGGCAGGTCCGGCTGAACGGCTCGGCTCAGGGCAGCCACAGCCGGGCAACCCGCGCCGCGCTGCGGCGCATCGGGTGGCTCCCGCAGACGTTCGGATTCCCGCCCCGAATGGCCACCGCAGAGTTCGTGGCGTACGCGGCCTGGCTGAAAGAGGTACCCGGCAGACAGCTGACCAGGCAGGTGGCTGACGCGTTGGCGACCACGGGCCTCAGCGAGCAGGCACGGAATCCTCTACAGACGCTCTCCGGTGGACAGCTACGTCGGGCCGGGCTGGCAGCGGCACTCGTCGCCGAGCCTGAGGTTCTCGTCCTCGACGAGCCCACGGCCGGCCTGGATCCCGAACAGCGGGACGCGTTCCACGGCCTGGTCCGACGCATTCGATCGGAGCGGGTGGTAGTGATCGCTACCCACCTGCTGGAGGACGTGGAGGCGCTGGCTGACCGGGTCGTCGTCATCGACCGGGGTAGCGTCCAGTGGACGGGCACCATCGACGATCTGGCCGGACTGTCGCAGCAGCAGGGCCTGTCGGCGCTCCGCGAAGGGTTTCAGATCATACTCGACCGGACCGTGTCGTGATCGTCTCCCGCCGTCTCGCAGCGGGACGGATCGCCCTCTTCCTCGGCGTCGCGGGGATCACCATCATCCAGGGCATCGCCTCGGTGGCGTCGAAGTCGCAACGGTGGTCCGGCCATTGGGCGAACAGCAGCGTCGTGATCGGCTGGGCAGGGGTGTGGGGCGCGTGCATCGCTGCCGGAGCCACCGCCCTGATCCTCGCGGCACCCCGCAGCCGCGGGTACGACGACCTGCTGCGTGCGTCGTCCCGATCCCAGGCTCGGATCCACCTCGCCGGCCTGGCCACGGTCGCGGCCGGGAGTTTGGCCGGCTACACCGTGGTGACTGGATACGTTGCCGCAGCGACCGCGACGAGCGCGACACACGGTGGACTCGACATCGTCGAACTGCTCCCGACTGCCGCGTCGGTGCCGCTGGCGGTGGGAATCGGCGCCCTCCTCGGGCGGCTGGCCCCGCCGAGGATCGCTCCGGTCGCGGCGGCCGTGGCCCCGTACCTGATCTACATGGCTGTGGTGTACGCCGAGGCGTACAGCGGCCAGATCGCGTACATGGATCTTTTGTGGACAGATCAGGTGGATCGCACCTACCTCAGGCTTCCGGCTGAGCTTCTGGTGTCCCGTGCAGTGCTCTGGATGATGCTCGGTGTCGCTCTGCTCGGCTTGTCGCTCCACGCGTTACGCCTCGCCTACGCCAGCGCCGTCGTAGCCAGCTTGTCCGCCGCCGTGGCGCTACTCTCCGTCGGTACGCGGATCGAAGTGCCGGCGGCGTACGCCGCTGCCTGCTCGGGTGAACAGCCACGGGTCTGCGTCGACCGGGCACACGACCACATTCTGCCCGAGTATCAACGGGAGATCGTCACATCCGTACAGCCGGTGCAAGGTCTGGATCTGTCCGCCATGGTCGTCGTGATGGACGAACACCTCGCCGTCCCAGGGGCGGACCTTCCCGGGTCCGGTCCCGACGCGCGGCGGGTCATCGTGCCCATCGTGAAGCGCAACACCTCGCCCGCGCATGAGATCGACTCTGCGACGCTCACCGCCAACGTCGGGTTCGCACTTTTCCTTGCGCCCTGCATGGCGAGGCCGACAGCAGCCGAAGACGTCGGGCTGACCACCGCCGCCGCGCTCTACCACTGGTGGCTCACCAGCCACGGTCTGCCGACCGACGGCACGAACTTTCCCGGCGAGCCGAGCCTCGACTCGATCCTGATCGAGAACGAGGAGGCGGCGCGTACCGCCGGCAGCTTCGTCCGGTTGGTCGAGGAGGAACGACAGGAATGGTTCAGCGAGTCGACCGAGTCGGTTCTGACCTGCACGGCCGTTCCGGCCCGGTGAGCCGTCCGCACCGAACCTCAGCTGCGTTCGCTCTCCGCGCATTTGCGACGGCGCGGGGCGTTACCGTCCGCGGGCTCGTCAGCTACGTGCTGATCTGGCTGTTCATCGCAACCGCATCACGGTTCACGGTCTCGGCCACCGGCCTGCAGTTCGCCCCGCCGGGCAGCGCGGCGTTGGACACGGTCGCCGTGATTCTCCTGCTCCTGCCAGCCGGTGTTCTCGCCGGCACGTTGACCTCCCGGACACCGCACCTGGAGGCGACCCGGTCCCGCAGTAGTCAGCCCGCACACGCGATCTGGGTGGTCGGCATCACCGGTGTAGGTCTGCTGAGCCCATGGCTCGCCTCCCCGTTGATCCATCCGTCCATCGACATTGTCGGCTTCTTCACGACCTGGTGCACCGTACTGGGCCTCTGGTGGGCCATCACCCGTATCGGGCCGACGGTTCTCGCCCTAATCTGTACGTTCATCGTGCTCGCCGGATTCAGCACACCGGGACTCGTACCCTGGCACCTCAACATCGTCTACAACGTGGAGATCGGCGGCAGCGCCGCGCTCGTGGCCACAACCGCTCTCGGCTCAGGCACGATCCTGCAGGCGCTACTCAGCCCGCCCCCGACTCGAGGAAGCGGTGGGCGTTGCCGCCGCGCAGGGCGACCCGCTGGTCGGCGGTGAGGAAGTCCGCCTTGTCGACCACCGCGCCGACCGGCCGCTCCCCCAGCGGGTACGGGTAGTCGCTGCCCAGCAGCACCCGGTCGGCACCCATCGTGTCGACCAGCAGCCGCAGCGCCGCCGGGTCGAACACCACCGAATCGACGTAGAACCGGTCCAGGTAGTGGCTCGGCGGGTGCGCCGACCGGCCCCGTACCACGTCGCCCCGGCGGTGCCAGGCGTTGTCGGCGCGGCCCAGCCAGAACGGGAAGCTGCCGCCGCCGTGCGCGAAGCAGATCCGCAGCGTACGGGGCAGCTGGTCGAAGCCGCCGCCGAGGATCAGCGCCAGGATCGACAGGTGGGTCTCGGCGGGCATGCCGGACAGCCAGCGGGCCATCCACCGGTCCAGCCGTGGCCCGTCCGGCATGTCCCACGGGTGGACGAACACCGGCGCGCCGACGTCGGCGCAGTGTCGCAGGAAGGCGACGATGCCGGCGTCGTCGAGGTCACGGTCGCCGACGTGGTTGCCGATCTCCACCCCGGCGTGGCCGGCGGCCAGGCAACGGTCCAGCTCGGCGCAGGCGGCGTCCGGGTCCTGCAACGGCACCTGGCAGAACGGCACCAGCCGGCCACCACCGGCGGCGGTGACCTCAAGGGTCAGGTCGTTGAAGATCCGGGCCACCTTGACCGCCTGGTCGGCCGGTCGGTCGTAGGCGAAGAAGACCGGCGTCGGCGAGACCACCTGCACGTCGACCCCGTCGACATCCATGTCGGACAGCCGGGTGGCCGGATCCCAGGTCTGCGGGCCGACCGGCCGGAACTCCGTCTGACCCACCATGATCATGGCGGCGCGTTCGGAGTCAACCCGCAGCCACGGCCAGCCGGTTCCGCCGCAGGCGGCGGCGAGATCCGGCCAGCCCCTGGGCACCAGGTGGGTGTGGACGTCGATGGTCTGCCCGGCGTCGGTCACGGCGACGATCAGCCCTTGCCCGGGTGCAGGGCACCGCACTTGTCGCAGGTACGCGCGGCTTCGTCGCCGTAGAAGGCGGTGAAGACCGGCGGCAGGTCGGCGACGATGTCGCGCACCTGCAGCTCCACCTCGTGCACCAGGTTGCCGCAGTCGAGGCAGTACCACTGAAACTTCTCCAGGGTGCCCTCCTCGCGGACCCGTTCGATGACCACCCCGATCGAACCGGCCTCCGGGCGCTGCGGCGAGTGCGGCACGTAGCCGGGCAGCACCCACATCTGGCCTTCCCGGATGTGTACGGTCTGCGGCCCGTCGTCGGTCATCAGGTTGACGTGCATGTTGCCTTTGACCTGGTAGAAGAATTCCTCGTACGGGTCGACGTGGAAGTCGGTGCGCTGGTTCGGCCCGCCGACGACCTGCACGATGAAATCGTCGCCGGTGGGGAACAGCTGCTTGTTGTTCACCGGCGGCTTGAGCAGATGCTCGTTCTCACTGACCCAGTTGGGAAAGTTGACCGGTTCGGCGATGTCGCTCACGGGTGTCACTCCTTCCGGGTGGGGGCGTCGGCGGGCACGACCGCGACGGCCTGGATCTCGATGAGCAGGTGCGGGTGGGGCAGTTGGTGGACGGCGACGGTGG